>CADBJA010000005.1 GCA_902794945.1 Oscillospiraceae bacterium | reverse complement strand
GGGAATTATATCTAAATTTCTTTTAAAACCCAATTTCAACAAAAAAACAAAGGCTGTGAAGCCACGCAATTAAAAATTATTGCGTTTTTTCACAGCCCCATTATACTATTTTTTGTACATTATAGCAAATAAAAAAATGATATTAAACAATACAGTCCTAAAAACCGCACTAAAAGTGCCGTTTTTTGCTCCATTTTCCAATGGGTATGTATATTTTCCCTTGGGCAGATAGAATGAAGGAATGAAGTCGGGCTGTGCCCTAATGAAGCCACTTGCTTCGCTCATTAATGAAGCAAAGTCGCGGAATGGTTAAAAACTTTGGCAAGCATTTCTTCATTAGCATAGCGGCTTCATTTCTTCATTAGCGGTGAAACCGCGACTTCATTTCGAGTGTTGTCGGTTATTGGTTCATTGTGGTGAATATGGAACACTACAGGCTATTTGGTACCCGCCGAAAATGGCGTCACTACTGTCATTAGGCACTTTTGTCCCCAACCTTTCCCGAAACACAAAGGGAGTTCAAACACGACCTGAAAATTGCAAAAAATGCCCAAAAATGACAATTTTTTTGGAAGTTGGGGAGCATTTGGCAAGACAAAAACGCCCGTCATTATCCCGAAAAATGGACCTCGCTCGGACGTTGGCAAGACAAACAGCGCCTTTTCCCCGAAAAGCATTGATTTTCACCCTTAAAAAAGCACCTTTTCTGAGTAATATTCACAAAAAGGAGTAGCTAAAACTATGCAATCTAACTACGAAGCATTACGGGATTGCCCCGAGATAATGTCTAAAGAACAGTTCAGAATCGTTTGCCATATCAGCAAACATACCGCCTATTATCTTATCCACAGCGGAATCCTGCCGTGTGAGATTACGGGTAAGAAAACACACAAGTATTTCATCAAACGCTCGGATGTTTTGGAACTGTTAAAAAAGTTTGATAAGAACCCTTACATCGTTGTGCCTCCCAAGGGTTGGTACAAGAGAGCAAAACGACCTTTGCGCATTGACGGTGTGCGGCTTTATCCTCCCCGCCTACCGACAGAAAGGAAACGCAAGAGCTATTACACTAATAAGCTCAGGAGCCGCAAAGATGTACTGGATGTGCCTGCTATTTCTCAAATCACAGGCTATAGCCGCCAATCAATCGAGAAGTGGCTGCGCAGCGGCAAACTTAAATCAATTATGAACAGCCCGAAGTACTATGTGCCAAAAACCTACCTAATTGATTTCCTCGCGGGTGAAGATTATATGGATATCGCAAAAAAGTCGGATACCCACCTTAAAGACCTTTGGGAAATGTATTACTCAATCGGCAAGATGCATAAAAACGGACTGTATTACTGAAAGGAGAGTACCGTGAAAAACTATGATTATACCGAAGTGAACGGAGTCAGACTCCCAAACCTTCTTTTACCCACTACAAACTATGAAATCGGCATTTGGGGGCAAAGATATCTTGAGTATATCAAAACGCACCGCAAGCCGTATTACACCACACTCAAAATGCAATGCCAACTCTACAAACATGTGCATGAGATTGATGTCAATGCCCGTGAGATGTATGAGTTGCTCATCATGAACATGGCGGCAAAGCAGGGCGTCACCGAAAAACTCAAAGCCAAAGATATGATGGCGTGGTCGCAGGCAATGAATAACATCGCCAACCAAGCAAGAGAAATCGTGTATCACGAAGTAATTTGTGCGAGGTGACGGTTATGGATATTCTTGAAGAATTATGGTATGGCAATGTAAATCCGATGGAAATGAACAACATCCAAAACAATCCGGAATATCAATCTGCTCTTCGGCTGGTTAACAGCAATTATGACCGTTTGGAACAAACACTCACCGATGAACAAAAACAACTGCTGATGCGACGTGGGTTTAAGGACTCAAACCTTTTTGGTTTTGGTCGCTTCTTTCTCACAAATTCTGCGTTAAAAAAACTCGCAATACACAAAGTATTACTTCGTTCTTTTGCCTTGCCTTTGCAAAAAATAGGCAGACCAAAACTGTGAGACATCTCTCGCTTAGTTATTCTTGAGATAGTTTGCTTGGTTTTGATGCCGCTTGGCTCGGGGCAATAATATTATCACACAAGTACGGTTTCTATTTGCTGATTTGTCTGCATACTGTGTTAAAAATACTCGAAATACACGGCGGTATTTCTCCGCTTTTTGCCTTGTCTGCAAACAAATCAGCAAAATATAAACTGCTTTGCACTCTCACTGCATTAGCAAAGTACAGTTTGGAATTTTGAAAAAGCAGGTTGGCTTTTCGCCAATCAATTTTGAAAAATCAAAAATGTGCTTTGATAATGCAGTGAGAGCGTGCTTGGGTGATAGTATTATTGCCCACAAAGAAAAAGCGAGTAAAATAGCCAATAAGAACAAGCGAGAGACAATAAGGTCTGAGTTCTTAAACCCATTAGCAGCAATGAGTTTTCGGGCATCACCGAATTAGATGCCTTCAAAACCGGGTTTCGATTAGGTATACGATTAGTTATAACAGCTATAGCGGATTAGCGCAAAAAGAAAAAACAGGCAGTAAAGTGGTTTTGCTTTACTGCCTGTTTTTGATTATTATATTTGCTATAACACCGCATCTTGTTCTGTTATGCGGTTAAACAAGTAACGGGAATGACAAAGATACCGTCTTTTCTTCGGTATGCAGGGTCGGTTGCAGTAAGTATCATTCTAAAAGCGAGGTTGTCCTCATTGACAACTTTCTTAAGTTTCTCAAGATTTTCGGTGCTTTCGAGATAAGCGGCAACCCCTTTTTATTCGATTTTCATCATGCGATATCCCACACCGATGTGCGTTTGAATATACTGGGGTGAATCGGGTTCGCATTCCAGTTTTTTGCGCAAGGTTGCCATAAACACGCGCAAAGAGGCGACATTATTGTCCCAACTGTTGCCCCATACCTTTTGCGTGATATAGGTGTGTGTTAACACTTTTCCGACATTTTGCGACATCAGGCAGAGCAATTTATATTCAATAGGCGTTAAATGCAATTCTTTATCCCCGATAAATGCGCAACCCGAACCAAAGTCAATCTTTAAATCTCCGTTAATAAATACCGATTCATTGGCACCTGCATTTGCCTGCATCATGGCGAGCCTTCTGCCTGTTACGCGAAGGCGGGCAAGCAGTTCTTCAACAGAGAAAGGTTTTGTTAAATAGTCATCCGCACCGCTGTCAAGCGCGGTGATTTTATCACTGTCCTCACTTCTGGCGCTAATCACAATAATAGGCACATTAGACCATGTGCGGATTTTTCGGATTACCTCGACGCCGTCCATATCGGGAAGTCCCAAGTCGAGCAGGATGACATCCGGGTTGCATGACGATGCCTGACGGATAGCTTCTTCACCGTTTTCCGCAATGATGGATTTATAATCATGCGTTTTCAGTGTGGTCGTAATCAGGTTGCGAACAGGCGCGTCGTCCTCGACAACAAGTATTTGCAATTTATTCATGAATTTTCACCTCCTCGGAAGGAACGGTAAATTCAAAAATGCAGCCGGTAGGCGTATTATCTTTTAAAGTTAATTCCCCGCCATGTGCATTGATGATGGATTTACACAGCGGTAATCCCAGACCGAGACTACGGTGGCTGTCTGCGATTTTGTTATTACCGGTATAGAACATTTCAAACACTTTCGGTTTCATCTCATTTGGAATACCGGTGCCGTTATCGGCAACGCTGACAGAGATGAATGTACCTTTTCTTTGAGCGATAATGTTGATTTGTGAGTTGACGGGCGTATATTTCACTGCATTTTCCACAAGATTAATGATGACTTGAATGATAAGTTTTGCATCCATGCGTGCAAGCAGCAGTTCCTCTTTGCAGTCAATGGAAATACTATGTTCCGCGCTTTTGCGGGAGATATGCTTCATCGCTTCATCAATCACTTCGTCCATCAACTGTACCGACATTTGAAAATGCATTCTGCCCTCGTCAATTCTTGTGACGGAAAGCAGATTCTCAACCAGACTAATCAACCACTGTGAATCATCGAAGATATCCATAAAAATTCGCACTCTTGTTTCTTCATTTAATTTGTCATAATTTGTCAGCAAATTGCTTGCGTTACCGGAAATGGAGGTCAGCGGTGTGCGCAGGTCGTGAGAGATGGCACGCAGCAGATTGGCGCGCAGTTTTTCGTTTTTTGCAAGTACCGCCGCCAATTCTTTTTCAGCGGCGTTGCGATTGTTATCCATCGCCAAAGCGCACTCGCCGAGAATGGAAAGAAGCATGCTGTTTTCATATGACTCAAGGGGTTTTGAATTGATATGGATTCCCACAACGCCATAGGCATTGCGGTTAATGCGAATGGCTAAATACAAACATTTCGCATTCTGCATCGTATGCGTTGTTGCGCCGGCATGTTGGCGATTTTCAAATACCCACTGTGCCGTTTTGCGCTCTGTTTCGTCAAAAAGATTTTCGGTGCTGTTATTATCGACAGGGAATAGAGAGCCCTTGGAAAGACTGTTTCCCTTTGCCGAATACATCACAACCGTGCGGTTTAAAAGTTTCACCAGCTGTGTTGCCGTTATTTTAATCACCTCATCATTGTCTTGTGCTTTTTGCAAGAGCTGGTTTGTATCGAGCAACACTTGTGTTCTGAAAGCCGTCTGAACAGATAATTTGGCTTGTGTTTTCAGTTTAGTTGCCAAAGTGCCCGTTATCACGGACACCGCCAACATAATCGCAAATGTCAATGTGTACTTGGAATCGTAAGCGTGAAAAGTAAAGTGCGGCTCGGTAAAAAGAAAATTAAAGAGCATAACGCTCAAAAGTGAGCCGATAACACCGCAGAAATATCCTCGCGTGAACAGGGAAGTGAGCAAAACGCCGAGTATATAGACAGGAATAATGGTCGCATCGGTAAAGTTCAATCGGTACAGCACAATGCTCATCAGCGTTGCGAATGAAAGAAATGCAAATGTGATAAGTAAATCTTTCGGCTTCGGTATCAGGCTGCGCAGAAAAGTATAATGTTTTTCGCTGTATTTCAGGTTAACCGCTCCATCGGGAATAATATAAATATCCAACCCGGGTGCCATCATTGCCAGTTTTTCGGTAAGCGTCGGTTTGCTCCAAAAGTGTTTGCGGCTGATATAGCTTCTGCCGATAACAATCTTGGTAACACCGGAAATGCGAGCAAATTCCGCAATTTGGAAAGATATATCTTCCCCGTAAACGGTTGTCGCGTGAGCACCGAGCTGCTCGGCAAAGCGAATGTTTTTTTGCAGGCAACGCTTGTTTTCCTCATCCGTTTTATCAAAGTAAGGCGTATGCACATACAGTGCCGTAAAATTACCGCCGAAAGCAACCGCCATCTTTGCGGCGGTTTTTATGATTTTGGCATTGGATGGAGAAGCGGATAAGCACACAAGGATATGTTCGTTTCTCGGTTGAGAGAGGTTATTTTCGTTGTTCAAGCGTATCACCGCCTCGGATTGTTTTTGTTTTATCAACTAATATTAGCACATTGCTCTTAAAAATTCTACTGCTTTTGATGTGAATTGTTTTTTGAACCATGCGGCAGTTGATGACACGTGCTGTCTTGAAGAACAATATATATTTGCTTATGCCGTTTGCGAAATTTATGTATTTCCTCAAGGAGTTCTTCATCAGAAGCGTAGTCGGTGAGTATAATACAGGATGGTTCTTTTGTTTCACTGCCTTTTTCGATATGTTTTTTGCTTTCAATGAGAAATTTATCTAAGTGTTTCACGATAAAATATCCGAAAATGAATATTCCGACCAAACACACAATAGTAATAATATCCAAAGCATCCATTTACTCACCTCCCGTTTCTTTTTTCGGCGCAATTATATGCGAAAACACTTCTGCAAGGCTTTGTATTCACCGATAACGAACATTTTTTGACCTTTTAGCAGTATCGTATCCGGTGTGACGGATAAAGAGAGTGTTGTTTCTCTTTTAAGAGCCATAATGTTGATATTATACTTTCTTCTCACATCCAGTTGTCCTATGCTCATACCGTCCCATGCGTCGGGTACTTCCACCTCGAAAATCGAATGCGTGCGGTCCAATTCAATGAAATCGAGAATATGGTCCGAACTGTAGCGAATCGCAGCCCATTTTGCCACCTGCTTTTCGGGATACAGCACATCGTCTGCACCATTGCGCAATAAAAACTTTGCCTGTTCATCCTGTTCCGCACGGGAAACAATGTACCTTGCACCCAATTCCTTTAATGCATAGGTTGTTTCAAGCGAACTTTGAAAATTGCCGCCTATCGCAACAATGCAAACATTATAATTATCAATGCCGAGAGAGCGCAAAAATGCAATATTTGTGCTGTCCCCGATTTGCGCGTTAGTGACGATTTCCATCGCATTATTGACTCTTTCTTCATGTTTATCTATCGCCATAACCTGGTGTCCGAGTTGATTAAGTTGCATGGCAATATGCATTCCAAATCTGCCAAGTCCGATTAATAGTATTGATTTCATCATTCATTCTCCTTACCCTACGGTTACTTTTTCCTGCGGAAATTTGGAAAGGTTTTGATTCGTTCCGGAAATAGCCGCATGTATCAGTGTCAAACCGCCTACGCGGCCAAAAAACATCAGCAACATCAGCACGCACTGTGAGACAATCCCGAGTTGCGGGGTGATACCCATTGTCAATCCGACCGTGCCGATTGCGGAAGCGGTTTCAAACAGACAGGTGCCAATCGGCAAGTGTTCCGCAACGCTGATAACCAGCGCTCCGCCAATGAATAGTGCAAAATACATCATCAGAATGGTCGCCGCGTTTTTTACTGCTTTTGTCTCAATACGGCGGCCGAAAAGCTGTGGGTCATTTTTACGCTTAAAGCCGGCAATCGCATTCGCAAAAAGCACTGCGACAGTTGTTGTTTTCATGCCGCCTGCCGTTGAACCGGGCGAACCGCCAATAAGCATTAAAACAATCATGATTGCTTTACTCGCACTTGTCATTTTTGAAATGTCAGCCGTGTTAAACCCTGCTGTTCTGGTCGTTACTGATTGAAAGAGTGAATTTAACAGGCGCTTAAGGGCAGTTAAATCACTAAAATCAAAAATAAAAAAGAAAAGTGCGGGAATTAGAATGAAAACGGCAGTGGAAGACAAGATAATCTTGCTTTGCAAACGATATTTTTTAAAGTGATGTCGGTTTATAAAAATGTCATCCCAAGTCAAAAAACCGATACCGCCGATAACAATCAAAAACATGAGCATCATATTAACAACCGGGTCATCTGCAAAAGATGTCAAGGAAACATATGTTGCCGTCTTTGTCCCCATCACATCAAAGCCTGCGTTACAAAAAGCCGAGACGGAATGAAACAATGCCATCCAAATCCCTTTTACTCCGAAGCGCGTGATAAAAGAGGGTAGCATAACCAGCGTACCGAACATTTCAAAAAAAAGTGTGGTTTTAAGCACAAAACCCGTAAGCCGTACAATGCCGCCAACCTTTGGTGCGGAAATAGATTCCTGCATGGTACTTCTTTGCATCAAAGAGATTCTTCTGCCCGAAACCAAAGCAAAGGATACTGCTACCGTGACAACCCCCAGACCGCCGATTTGGATAAGTATGATAATAATACTTTGTCCAAAAGCCGACCAATAAGAAGCCGTGTCATGCACTACCAGTCCGGTTACGCAAACCGCAGAGGTGGCTGTAAAAAGTGCTTCGTTAAAAGGCGTAAATGTTCGGCTTTTGCTCGCTATGGGAAGCATCAAGAGTAATGCGCCTATGAGTATCAGAGCGGCAAAGCCGAGAATAATGCTTTGAAATGAGGACAAATGCCTCTTTTTTTGTATTAAATCCGCCATTTTTCCTTTCTCACTTTCATTTTTCAAGCAAATTGTACCACTTTTTGTTTTAAGGCGGTATTAGAGAATGTGTTTTAATATTAAAATTGCATAAAGAAATTACATAGTGACTCCATGTGCCTTCTATCGCTAAAAAGAATACGCGGGAGAAACGAAGCGCTGAGGTCTTAAACCCGTTAGCCGTAACGAATTCTCGGGCATCACCGAATTAGATGCCTTCAAAACCGGCTTCAAGCTCGGTGCAGGGTTGGTAATAGCAGCAATAACAGATTAACACAAAAAGAAAGCAGGCAGTAAAGCAAAACCACTTTACTGCCTGTCTTGTCATTTAATAAAGAACAATGTTGCCTTTTTCTCGGGCTAATGCTTTCATTTTATCCGTATAACCGTTTATGCTGAAAAATACAAAGTGTTCTTTTCTCTTTTCTTTGTGCCAATTCACTTTTTTTGTTTTCTCCAGCAAATCATAATACACATTGGTATCCATCGGTGCGGTTGTATATTTACACTCGCCGAAGATGATATTATCGCTATTCTCATCCACTGCCACAATGTCAATTTCGGTATCGGTTCTATCCCACCATCTGCCGATTTTGGTGGGCACAAAGTCCCACGTTTCCTGAGCGACCAGCTCATTCATATATTCTTTTCTGCAAACATCCTCATAGACAAACGCTGTGTGATTGGCAATAAAACCTTTTTTAATCTTACTCATCACAAAATCGGTATTGTCCATTTCGATATATGACCGATAAGGATAAATGAAAGTGAACCAAAACTTGATGTAATTATCTTTAATTCTGTAAAGCCCCATTTTGCTCTTTTCCGGCTTGCTTTCCGTGGCAGGAACTTCCCTTTCCAAAATATCCAAATCAATCAAAACACTGAGATATTTCGGTAAATTGGTACTTTTGACCTCTAATGCAGAGGCAATTTCACTCGGCTTTTCTTTTCCGGAAGCAATGGTTTTAATGATAGAGAAATAACTGCCGACATCCTGCACTTCCTTCTCAAGCAGGAAATTCGGTTCCTCGTACAAATAGCTTTCTTTCGACATCACACATTGTTCAATCGCTTCATACACATCTCCGAAGTTTTCAAAAGATTCAATGTACTTCGGTACACCACCGGTAACCGCATAGTATTCTATGAGTTGTTTTTCGGCAAGGTTTTTGTAAAACTCATGGTAATGCTTAAAAGCAATCTGCCCCATCTTGATCTGCCCTGTTCTTCTGCCATAAAGAGGACTGTCATAAGAGAGCGTCTGCGCATACATCATATTCACAAGGGAGCCGCAAAGAATGAGCATCACATTTTCATTGGAAAGCATAGTATCCCATATTTTTTGAAGAACCGAAATGAAAGCGGGGTTTGATTTTGCGATATATTGAAACTCATCTATTACAATCAGTTTCCTTTCATCATTCCCCTTCTCTAAAATAAACCGAAACAGGCTTTCCCAGTCACCGATATTCGAAGAGGCAATCAAATCGTCCCCGACATATTCCGAAACAAGCTGTCTAAATGCATTTCTGTTCTCACTCTCGGACTCCTCTGTTGCAAGGAAGAATAATGCAGACTTGTCCTTTAAAAATTCTTTTATCAACGCAGTTTTACCGATTCTTCTCCTGCCATAAATCACAACAAGAGAAGCCGTGCTTTTTGCATATTCTTTTTCCAAAAATGCGCGTTCCTTTTCTCTATTGATAAATCTTTTCATTTTATCACCTTCCAATAGTAGAATATCCACTTATATAAATTATTATACTCCAAAGTATAATAATGTCAAGTATAATTATTTCAAAAAACTGCTGTATTGCGTGGAAAATTTAAAAATCAACAAAAAAGTGGAAAATTAGACAATTTTAAACCGCGTAGGTATAGGGCTTATGAATGCAAAAAATGAGAGGGTAATATACTATCATTACCCTCTTAAAAATAAATATGAGCATTTTAAAAATCAACAAAAAATGTAAGCATTTTAGCGTTTTTAAACCGCGTAGGTATAGGGTTTTCAGGCATCAAAATGAGGGGTTAATATATAATCATTACCCCTTATTTTTTGCTTCTAAATGCTTTCAGAACTCAAAGTGTCACTCAATAAAAAATGGATTAAATTATCAATCATATATCCACTTTCATCTCTATAAGGCAGTCCGGTATTCCCCGTAACTATGATTCTTTCAAATGAATCCGGAATTTGAAGTAAGGAAGCTCTTTCCTGCTCTTTTTTTGCTTCATCATAATAAGAGTAAGCAGACTGAATATAATACCTGTTGTATCCTTTATTGACAACAAAATCAACCTCAAGTTGTTTTCTGATACCATTACCGGATTTATTTTGCGCATTCACTTCAACAACACCCACATCCACTTGATATCCTCGCGCCAAGAGTTCATTATAAATCACATTTTCCATAATATGTGTAGGTTCAATTTGTCTGAAATCAATTCTGGCATTACGAAGCCCAATATCACAAAAATAATACTTTGCCGGGGTTGATATATAGCGTTTGCCCTTCACATCATATCTTCTTGCTCTGCTAAGCATAAACGCATCAATATAATAATCAATGTATTTGCTGATCGTGTTAGGGCTTATATCGGTATGGTTCACTGATTTAAAGGTGTTGGATAATTTCTGCGGATTAGTGAGCGTCCCGATTCCCGATGCGAGTATGTCTAACAACTCATCAAATTCATTTTCATTTTTAATCCGATGCCGCTGTTTTAAATCGGAAAGATATATTTTCTCTGCCACTTCTTTAAGATAAGATATTTTCTTTTCACTGTCTTTCATGAGCGCCACGATAGGAAGACCGCCAAAACGCATATATTCATCCAGGCGGTCATGCTTCTCACCGCCAAGCCCTTCATAATACTCTTTAAATGTGAGAGGAAAGACTCGAATCTCATCACTTCGTCCCCTAAATTCCGTAATAATATCACTGGAAAGAAATTTTGAATTGCTGCCGGTCACATAAGTGTCCACATTTGGAATGTGCAACATGCTGTTGAGAACATCCTCAAACCCTCTTACATATTGAATCTCATCCAATAATAAATAATATTTCTCTTCATCAACTAATCGACTTTTGATATATTGATATAAAGCCGTCTTTTCACGCAGCGATGCATTTGCCATATCATCTAAAGCAATTTTGATAATATGGTCTTTCGGCACACCCGATTCTTTCAAATAACGATCAAATATTGTAAAAAGAAGATAAGATTTTCCGGCACGTCTGATGCCCGTAATCACCTTAATTAAAGGGCTTTCCATGCCATTTACTAATTGTTGCAAATATCGTTCCCTTTTGAATTCCATGACATCCTCCGAAAGATTTTTGCGGATTTCCGCAATTATATTACATAAATAGTATATCCCGTTTACGCAACATTGTCAATAAATTTGCGAAATATTTTTGCGTATTTCCGCAAAAATCTTTTGCAATTTGGCTTTTTCACTATATTAAGAATAGTATCGGTTATTTGCCTTTTAAGTCTGCGTGGAATAATCAGAACCCAACCAACTAACCAAATTAAAAATTTGGTTAGTTGGTACCCGGGTCCTTGGCGTTCGTTTCGCTCGCCTAAAAAATCGAGAAAAAGAGTGGAAATTAAAAATCAGAAAAAATTATGACGGTTTTGGCAATTTTAAACCGCGTAGGTATAGGGTTTCCAGGCATCAAAAATGAGGGGGCAATATGAAATCATTACCCCCTTCATTTTTGCCTATAAATTCTTATTACATCCTCTATCCTTTGTTGGAGTTAAGCATGATATCAAAATTAGCAAAAAAATAAGGTGCTTTTATAATTTGAAAAAAGCACTTCATCAATTCGTTCTTGCTCAATCTGTTCACGAACGGAAATTGCTAAATCTTCTTTTTCTTTAATCAACAAAGTGATTTCTTTTTGCAATTCTAATATTTGCTCATTTAAAGAAGCAATCTGTTTTTTTAAGTTGTTATTATCATTATTACTTTTCTCAAGTTCACATTTATCTTTTTCATAAAGGGTTTCAATTATTTGTAGTTTTTTCACCTCTTTTGAAAACCCTTCTATTTGAGCAGACAATTTATTTACCTGTCTATTTTTCTTGGATAATCTTTCCTTAAATTCTCTTTTTAAATCTTCAAATTCTTGTGACGTTTGAGCCAATTTTTCATTTGTCACTCTCAGCTGTTTTTCGTAATCCTGCAATATCGATACCATATTTTGTATTAACAGAATATCTTCTTCTGAAAAATCATTTTCAGTCAAATGAAAATAAGCAGAAATATTGTCAATAAAAAATGATTTGGAAAGCATATATATGTATGCCGAAAGCTTATTCTTTCCGTCTTTTTGATAATCAGAAACTGCGTGGTCTATTTCAGATAACCACTTTTCAACCACATCATTAACAAATGAAGCTATAAAATTGTTTTGACGATGTTTGATCATCAGTTTTGAGGCTTCTTCAGGCTTCAACGCCGTTGCGCGAAAATCCGGTCGAATTTTTGCAAATTCTTTTGGATACTTTTTAAAATATCCAACTACAAGTTTATGTGGAATGGCAGTGCATACGCGACTATATTCTTCATCGGTCAAAATGGAAATATCACTCATTTGCCTTCACCTTCTAATAGTTTTTCTACAGCAGCATTGATACGCTTATTGTGTTTACATTCTTCTAAATACTCTGTTATTATTTGTGGCAACGCCTCTATTTCCACACAATGATAGTCTTTAGTAATCCAATAATTAGATAATATTTCATGAAATATTTCTTCAATATCTGGCAAGGGATGTTCAAAAAAGCATATTATTCTTTCCAATATATTACCAGCATATTCTGCAATAACAGTACTTGAAGTTAAGAATACTTTTTGTCCTTCACTAAGGTTTTCAGTTCCATATTCAGAAAACAAATAATAGTTATTTCCCTTTGGAACACGAAAGCTCTTTGTTTTTAGTTGTACAATTTCTTTCACTAATATCGGAGTTATCAATGGTTCCTTGTAAATCTCTAATTCTGCATTTTTCTTTAAAATATGAATAGGCTCTTGATATGAAATTAAGGTTAAATCGTCTGACAATTCAACGATATTCGTTTCTGTCGTATTTATATTACCTCTTCCTTGAAACCTGAATGAAGAATAAAAAAACAAACGCGAGGATGTCACAAATAGTTTTTCTTCTTTTTCAAAAGCAGGAGGCCACAATAACAAGACACTTTCAGAAGTATCTAAATTATACCCCCAATCACTGAGAATTCTATCCAAGTCAGGGTTTTTGCCATTGAAAGAAACGACTATACCCCAAACTGTAACGCCCTCAAATGTCTTAAATTCAATTTCTTTTTCTATGGAAGCATCAGAAATGTTTTTCAGTTTAATTTGTGCTGTGTTTCTACCTGGCCAAACAACAAAATACCGAACGCCAGTATAAATGGAATTGCTTCTAATTAATTTTGCATTAAAGCCATCTATATCCGGTTCACTATTTAATACTTTAAAAAAAGAAGGGGATTTCTCATTAAAAATACGGTATTCACGTTTCATACCACTGAGAGTATTAGAGATAAAATATGACTCCGCAAAAACATCCAGTACAATCTTTTCTTGAGTCTCCGCTGAAAAAGTTGAATGATCTATTGGCAAACTGTAAAATGGCTGGGCATATCTATCTCTACGTATTTCAATCTTTGTTTCTTCGCTCTCATATTGAGAAATTTCTTCGTCAGAAAAATATAAACCTATATAAAAACATTTAGTTGAATCATTATAATAAAAATCTACACGTTCTCTCTTATTTCTGTTTTTTTTTCGCTGCATGGATTATTCCATATTGACCGAGATAAAGATCACATTCCTTATCATTATTACCACTTCTGTGCCTAAAATGAGTTGCCATAGAAAGGCTGTCTTGAGCTGCTAAATAAACCTCTTCTCCACAACAAATACAGTCATAACGAAAAGCTTCATTATTACTATTTAATGAAGCACTTTCAGCATCAACAATTGTTTGTAACAAAGTGTCAAAAGCCTTATCCATTTTTTAAACTCCAAAATAATCGACACGTCGGGAAAATCATCAATATACTATATAATAATAAATTAAATATACCATAATGCACACGCAAATACAATAAAAACAGACAAAATTTGACATTTCATCGAATTTGAAAAAATGAATTTTTTCAAAAAATGTGTTGACAAATTGGAAATATGTGATATAATCATTATCGAACATTTGTTCGATAATGAAATTTGATGGACAACTTCATACCACCGGGACGGAATATTAGAGAAGCATTGATTGAGCTATCCGCTAAATGGGTAAGGATTGCGTGCGTGACCGGTTTTAAGCGTAGAGTCTGACATTAGATTAACAAGAGTTACTTTCCCTTTTTCGGGGAGGGTTTATCTTGTCGGTCTTTTGTAAGGCTCTTTTTGTTTTGCAAACCAAAACCTTAAAAGCATTGCGAAGCGATTTAAAAACTGCCCACTCTGTTTTTGAAACACAACCGAAAATAAAAGAAAATATGCGAGTGGAAAACCAAATGAAGCTTGCCGCTATCGAACGAAGCGAGCGGCAACGCAGCCAACCAACTCGCCGTTATTACCGTGGGTACCGGTGATTTTGTAACCGTTTTGTAACTTGTGCCCCGGTGGAGCACAAGTTGGAATTTGTCACAAATCACTTCGTCTCCGTCGGGAACAAAGTCGCATATTGACACCGCCGGTGTCAGATTATTTTGACTTCTTAACACTTAAACCCCAATCGCACATTTTACAAAATGTGCGATTGGATTTAAGATAAAGTTATCTCAAAAAAGCTGCTATTTAAGGGACTTAAAAATGAAAGGAGGTCTGCTATGGTAGCAGGTCATTTACAAGAAAAAAGAGGGATGTATTACATGGTATTGAGCTATGTAGATCCCGATACGAAAAAGAGAAAGCAACCTTGGATACCGACCGGTTTGCCGGTAAAAGGCAATCGCAGAAAAGCAGAAAAGTTGCTTTCGGAAACAAGGAAAACCTTTGATAAACAAGAATACTCCTTACAGCAAGGAGAAATCTCGGAACATATGTATTTTGCCGACTTTTTGGAGGCATGGCTGAAAATTGTGAAACCGACCGTAGCCGTGACAACATTCAGTTCCTACCAAAGCATTACGAGAAGGCGGATTATTCCCTACTTTCGGGAAACCGGCGTAACACTCGATATGTTGCAGGCAAGGCACATTCAATCTTTTTACCTGCAGGAACTGGATCGTGTTTCCCCCACAACGGTGATTCGGTACCATGCCGTGATTCACAGGGCACTCAAATATGCCGTAAAAATTGACTTGATTGATTTCAACCCAGCCGACAAGGTGGAGAGACCAAAAAAGGTACGATACATTGCCGAGTATTATAACTTGGAAGAATTGCAACAATTCTTTGAAGCCTGCAGAGGTCACCGCATGGCGCTGATTTTTCAGATGACCGCCTTTTACGGCTTTCGCAGAAGCGAAGTGCTCGGTTTAAAATGGGATTCGATAGATTTTGATCGCAACACCATTGCTATCAAGCACATTCTTACGCAAGCCGAGGTCGACGGAAAAAGAAGCATTATAGAAGCGGACAGAGCAAAAACGCAATCGAGTGTTCGCTCTATGCCGCTTGTGGGCGATTTCAAAGAGAAGTTGCTTGCACTCAAAGAACAACAGGAACACAATAAGCTCGTTTGCGGAAACTGCTACAACAAACAATACAGCGATTATGTCTTTGTAGATGCGATGGGCAACATCCTCAAACCGGCTACGGTTTCCGAAAACTTCAAAGAAATCATCCACAAAAACGGATTGAAGCCGATTCGATTTCACGATTTAAGGCACTCCTGTGCTTCCTTAATGCTCGCCAACGGGATTCCGATGAAGCAAATCCAGGAATGGCTCGGGCACAGTGATATCAGCACTACATCCAACATCTATGCCCACCTTGATTTCACTTCCAAAATCAACTCGGCAACCACAATGGAAAATGTGCTCAAATTCCCCGAATGTTCGGCGAATGCAGGTTGGTAAAGTGAATTTGCTTTACAGAGAACTGTTTTGCTCAACGCTCAAGCCCACGGGTTCAAATCCCTTTTTCAGATAAAAATTTCAGGCACACATAAGTGCACCTGAAAATTTTTGGCGGAGATGTGGGGATTTTGCAATTTCCGTGAAATTGCGTGGCTCATCACCCCAGGCTATGGCTGCGGTACCGATTTCGCCACCTCTCGCTACAAAACAGTTCGCCGGACTGTTTTGCTTAACGCTCAAGCCTACGGGTTCAAATCCCAATCTAAATAAAAAAATCACAGGCACGCCCTGTGGGCGAACCTGAGATTTTTTGGCGGAGATGTGGGGATTTGAACCCCAGCGCCGGCAGAACCGACCTACCGGATTTCGAATCCGGACCCTTCAGCCGCTTGGGTACATCTCCGAATATTGAATTGTTTGCTGTTAAAAACTTTAGGGGAGCAACTTGGCAAGACATCAAAAAGCAGTGACGAAAACCAAGTAGTTACAACGATTTCTCTTTCCCCAATTAACAGGGACGATTTTGTCCGATTGTGAAGCCTTTTCGAGTGCGGCTCGTTATGACCACTTCGATACGCTTCCATATTCTTTTGGGTGCTGTCGGTGACAGCGATAACAGTATAGCACAATGAAATGAAAAAAGCGAGAAAAATTTTTAATTCTCTCGCTTTTCTTCATCTTTAATGCCGTTTTATTTTGCGAGTTTGGCGAGATTAGACATAATATAAGAAATATCGGTATCTAAATCCGCCTGTTTGTCGGCAATAACGGTGATAAGATATCCGGTGCCTTTTTGCACGGTAAATTCAAAGCGCACAAACTCCGCCTTATCGGCGCCGATACGGGTGCCGCTGTAATCGTACACAACGGCAGTTTTGGTTTGATTGGATGCGAGTTTCTTGGCGTTTTTGAGCCCGCCTGCGGCTAATTGCTCAATGAGTTCTTTGCCCTCATCGAATGTGGCGCTGCCGTACTTTACCACATTCACGCGCACATCGCCTTTCACCACTGTGCCGGCTTCCTGTTGTTTCCACCCGTCGGTTTTGCTCGCGCTTGCCTTCGTGGTGGCTTTTTCGGATTTATCGGCAGAGCCGCTTGCCGCGGTGGTGCTGCCGCTCTTAGCACTGCTGTCGGATGCATCGTTTCCTGCATCGGCAGCGGATTTCTCGCCCGCCTTTGCCGTGGTATCCGCCGCTTTATCGTTTTTATCGGTTGCGGTTTCGGAGCCCTTTTGCGCCGCATCTGCCGCAGCGGTTGTTTTGCCGTTCTCCCCCGCCGTGCCGCTTTTGCCAGCTTTGCACGCCGTGAGTGCGACTGCCGCAATGAGTGCAACGAGCAAAACCGCTAAAATTTTTTTACGCATAAACTAACCTCTGTAATATGTGTTTTTAATGACTTCGGCAATGCTTGTTCTCGCTTCTTCCTCTGTATTACCGAACACAAAGTAGACTCTGACTCTATCGCCGGTTTGGAAAATATAGGTCATATGGTATTTGCCGTATTTGTAACCGCTCGCATCGGTGGTTACCTTGCTTGATTTATACATCACGGCAATACCGACACCGTCTTGATACACTTCTTTTGAGTAACTCACCTTTTTGGGGTTGCCCTCTTCTAAAGATGACATATCTTCATAGAACTTGGCATAGTCATCCGCCGTTTTAAAGCCGGATTGTTTTAAGTAGTTCACCGGGCAAATTTGCACGCGGATATCGGTGCCCTCTTTGACCACCTGATTGACGGTTTCATTCTTCCAACCGTTCGGCGCATTACAGCCGACTTTAGAGGCATTACCGAAGGTCCATTCATCAATTTTTTTATTATTTTGCGGTGCGGTGGTAGAATAAGGCACTTCATTATCTTTATCGCCCGCTTTTTTGGTGGAGGAAGGCGCAGTAGTTGTGGTTTCACCCGCCCCTTTTGTAACCACCACGGTTTTGGGGTGACCGCTCGCATCGGTAATCACTTCACCGGCGGCATTGGTTGCTTTTTCGGTCACATTGTTCCCGTCTTTATCCGTAACGGGTTCGGCAAGTTCGGTGACCACTTCACCGTTTTTATCGGTCACTGCCACGCCGTTTTTATCGGTCACAATGACAGCAATTTTCTCGGGTGCCTTCTTCTGGCAGCCGACAAAAATACCGCAGGCAATGACGGCGCTTAAACAAATTGCTACTATTTTTTTGTTCATCATCATCACATCCTTATGATAATTTGTGAATAAACAGACCCGAAAGCAACTTCGGTTCAAACCATGTGGATTTAGGCGGCATCACATTGCCGGAGTCGGCAATTGCCATTAAATCCTCAATACTTGTAGGGTACATAGAGAATGCAAGGCACATATCCTCGCGGCATCGCTTTTCCAGTTCCGCCAGCCCGCGGATACCGCCCACAAAATCAATGCGCTTATCCTCACGCGGGTCGCCGATACCGAGCAGCGGTGTTAAGACCTCGTTTTGTAAAATAGAAACATCGAGCCTTGCCACCGGGTCGCTCTCATCACACACCCCGCTCTTTAAACTCATTTTATACCATTTTTCGCCCAAATACAAGCCGAATGTATGGCGGCTTTCGGGTTTATAAGCAGCGTTTTTCTCTTCAAGTTCAAACTTTTCGGACAGTGCTTTTAAAAAGTCGCTTTCACCAAAACCGTTTAAATCTTTCACCACACGGTTATAATCCATAATTTCAAGTTCGCTCTGCTCAAAGAGCACGGCAAGGAAGAAGTTAAATTCTTCATCACCCGTGTAGTCGGGGTTTGCCGCACGCCTTTTGAGCGCCACTTTCACGGCGCTTGCCGCGCGGTGGTGCCCATCGGCAATATACAAGGCATCTACCCCTGCAAAAAGCGCCGACAACTCGCTCACAACGGCACTTTCGTTCACCACCCAAACGGTGTTTTGCACACCCTCGGTTTCAAAATCATACACCGGTGTGTGCGCGGCAACAAACGAATGGATGATCGTATGCACACGCGCGTTATTTTTGTACGTTAAAAAGATAGGACCCGTGTTTGCATCGCAATAATCGACATGATTGATACGGTCTTTTTCCTTATCTGCCCTTGTGAACTCATGCTTTTTGATAACATTATTTAAATAGTCATCTACACTCGTGCAACACACCAAACCGGTTTGGGCTCTGCCGTTCATCACTTGGCGGTAGATATAAAAACAGGGTTCACTGTCTTCTTCATACACGCCGGTTTCTATCATCGTATCAAGATTTTCACGGGCTTTTAAATAGACCGCTTCACTGTAAATATCGGTACCCTCCGGCAAATCTACCTCGGCTTTATCTACATGCAAAAAGCTGTAAGGATTGCCCTGCACCATCTGCTTTGCCTCTGCACTGTTCATTACATCATAAGGCAAAGCCGCAACACGCGCGGCTTTTTCGGGAACGGGTCTGAATGCCCGAAATGCTTTGACAACTGCCATTAGCTGTTCTCCTGCTCAAACTTTTTCATAAATGCAACTAATTTCTCAACACCCTCAATCGGCATAGCGTTGTAAATAGACGCTCTCATACCGCCAACGGAGCGGTGACCTTTTAAGTTAATGAATCCGGCTGTGGCAGCCTCTGCCACAAACTTTATATCAAGTTCATCATCACCGGTCACAAAGGTAGCGTTCATCATAGAGCGGTATTTCGGCTCTACGGCGCTTTTAAACATTTTGCTGTTATCCAGAAAATCATACAAAATGCCGCACTTTTTCTCATTATAGGCTTTTCTCGCCTCTAAGCCGCCGTTTGCTTTAATCCATTTAAGTACAAGACCGCACATATAAATGCACCAGCACGGGGGAGTATTCATCAAACTGCCGGCTTCTGCCTGTGCTTTCCAATCCATATAAGAGGGGTATTTGCCCTCAAGCCCTGTGAGCAAATCTTCTCTGACAATGACCACTGCCATACCGGCGGGAGCAATGTTCTTTTGCACACCGGCATAAATGACGCCGAATTTAGATACATCCACAGGCTCGGACAAAATAGAGGATGACATATCCGCCACAATCGGCACACCGTTTGTTTCGGGAATGTAGTTCCACTTTGTGCCGAAAACGGTATTGTTAAAACAAATATGTAAATAATCCGCACCCGGTGTTAAATCGAGTTGTTCTTGCTGCGGGATGTAGGAATAGGTCTTATCATCACTCGAGGCGGCAAGGTGAATTTTGTCACTAAAACGCAGTGCTTCTTTATAACATTTGGTAGAGAACTGACCGGTGCGCACATAATCGGCAACGCCGGTTTTTAATAAATTCATCGGAATAGCGGCAAATTCGAGGGTTGCACCGCCTTGTAAGAACAATACCTTGTAATTGTCGGGAATGTTCATTACCTCTCTGAAATCGGCTTCTGTTTGCTTAATAATATCATCAAAAGCCTTGGAACGGTGTGACATTTCCATCACGGATGTGCCGGTGCCGCCGTAGTTGAGCAAATCTTTCTGTGCCTGTTCCAGCACCTCTAAGGGCAACATGGAGGGACCTGCGGAAAAATTGTAAATTCTTTCGTTAAACATCTTTTCATCTCCCAAAATAAATTGTGCTTTTATAAAACACGCAATTGTAGTTATTATATAATAATCATAGTGTTTAGTCAATGTTAAATTCTAATTTAGCGGAGTAAACTCCGCATTAGAGAAAAGAGAATAGTGAATAGAGAATAAGAACCTGCCACAAGTGGCAGAACCTTGGCGTTCGCG
>CADBJA010000004.1 GCA_902794945.1 Oscillospiraceae bacterium | reverse complement strand
TGTGGGTGTCCCACCCTCTCGCTACCGGCTATCGGCTAACAGCTAACAGCTTAAATTCTAATTTAGCCACCGCAAGGGTGGCATAAATTAGAATTTACCATCTTGAATAACCGTTTATATTTTGATATAACATAGATTAAAGTTGTAAAAGTCCAAAAACTGTATTCTTTTGGCAAACCGATTCTTATGCTTTTTCAAAATGACTAAAATAGGATTTTTGATGCAATGTGCGAAAAAGGAAGCGGTTTAGATTCTAAAATTTTACAGGAAATAGCGATTTTTACAACACCAAAGAGCAAATATTGATAAAGGAGAATACATATGTTAGACATTAAAAAGACCATTGAAGGCGAAAAAGTACTGTTAGAACTTTCGGGCAGAATTGACTCTAACACTGCGGTGGAGTTGGACCGACAGATTAAGGAATCCATCGGCGGTGCTGCCGAATTCACCATGGATATGAAAGAAATTGAATACATTTCTTCCGCAGGGCTCAGAGTGTTGCTCGCAGCGCAAAAGCAGATGAACAAACAAGGCAAAATGAAGGTTTTGAATGTAAACGAAACCGTAATGGAAGTGTTTGAAATTACCGGTTTTGCAGACATTTTGACAATAGAATAAGGGGTTGAGAGAATGAAATTGATTACCGAACTGTTACAAGATTATACCGCAGAAAATCCCGGTGCCGCCATTTTATTTGACGAAGCACACTCCAAGGGGATTACCTATACACAGTTAGATGATATGAGTGGCCGTATTTACGCTTATCTTAAGCAAAACGGCATTGGTCGGGAGGACTTTGTGCTCATTAACCTACCGCGCGGCATCCGCCCCATCATTGCGATGATTGGTATTTGGAAAGCAGGCGCCGCATGGGCATTGGTGGAAGATACTTATGCACCCGAGCGCATTAACTACATTCGCACGGACTGCGGCTGCAAGTTTGAACTTTCCAGTGAAAATTGGGATGATATTATGCGCACCGAACCGCTCTCCGGCTTTGAAACGCCGGATGCGCACGATGCCGCCTATGCCATTTACACCTCCGGCACCACAGGTAACCCCAAGGGTGTATTGCATGAATACGGCAACCTTGACCGCGCGATTGAATCCATCAAAGTGAACGGTGAAACACCGTTTGGCAGTTCCGACCGCTTGGCGCTGCTCGCACCGATGAATTTTGTTGCCTCCATCATCGTCATTTTAAAGGCACTGAGCATTCCCTGCGGCAAGACATATGTGGTATCCTACGCCACCATTAAAAACACGGGGGCGCTTGCAAAATTCTTTATTACCAAGCGCATAACGATTACTTTCTTAACCCCTTCTTACGTGCGTATGTTGGGCGGCAATACCGGTCCCTTCTTAAGAATGATTTTTGTCGGCAGTGAGCCCGCCAACAATTTGTACAATAAAAATGTGGAACTTATCAACATTTATGCGGCGAGCGAAAGCGGCTTTGCGGTCGGTGTGTTCCCGATTGACCGCGCTTATGAAACCTGCCCGATTGGTAAGCCGGAGGTAGAAACCGAAATTCACCTCATCGGTGAGGACGGGAATGAAGTCGCAGAGGGTGAAACCGGCGAGTTATGCTTTAAAAATCCCTATGTGCGCGGGTACATTAATCTACCGGAAGAAACACAAAAAGCGTTTGTTGACGGCATTTATCACACCAGTGACCTTGCCAAAAAGGATGAAAACGGCAACTATGTACTCCTCGGCAGAAGCGGCGATATGATTAAGATTAACGGTAACCGCATTGAGCCCGCCGAGATTGAAGCGGCGGTGAAACAGGTGCTCGGCGTCAGTTGGGCGGCAGCACGCGGTTTTGAGGATGAGGGCAAAAGTTTCCTGTGTGCCTACTATACCGATGATGTGGAAGTTGACAACGAACAGGTGCATGAAGAACTGATGAAGCGCCTGCCCTACTATATGATTCCCGCCTACTTTATTAAGATAGAGAAAGCACCGCTGAAGGCAAACGGCAAGCTTGACAGAAAAGCCCTGCCCAAGCCGGATGTAACCGACTTTATGAGTGATTATGTTGCCCCGACCAACGAGGTGGAAGAAAAAATCTGCAACGCGATGGCAAAGGTGCTCAAACTCTCTCAGGTTGGTATCAATGACGATTTCTACGAGATGGGCGGCGACTCGTTGCACTCCATTGAACTGGTGACGGAAGCCGATTTGCCCGGCTTGAATACCTCCGAGGTATTCCGCGGCAGAACCCCTGCCAAGATTGCCGAGCTCTATGCAAAGGCTCTCGAAGAAGATGACGGCATCAGCCCGGATGAAAAGAACGAAGAGGCTCTCCAAATGCCGCACCGGTTGACCACCGAGCAGTTGTATATGGTAGACTATCAGTTCTATTCACCGAACTCTACGATGTATAACCTCTTCTCGATGATGCAGGTGAGCACCGAGTTATTTGAAATGGATAAATTGGCAGAGGCTTTAAAGAAAGCCATCGCCAACCACCCTGCCCTGTTGACCACCTTCGCGTGGGATGAGGACGGCAAACTCGTACAAAAATACTCACCCGAAAACCTGCCGGATATTCATGTGGAAAAACTCTCCGAGTTTGAGCTCAAATTCGTGAAAGATACACTGGTGTATCCCTTCAAAATTGTGGGCGGTAAATTATTCCGTTGCCGTGTATTTGAAACCGAAAAAGCCGGTTATGTCTTCTTTGATGTGCACCATTCCCTCTTTGACGGTACTTCACTGAGTGTATTCCTCGGTGATGTCGGCAAAGCGTATATGGGTATGGAAATGGAAAAAGACTACTATTACCTTATGCTCCGCCAGCGTGAAGAAGCGGTCAATACCGAGTTCTACGAAGTGAGCAAAAAGTACTTTGAAGACAGATATGACAACATTGAGTGGTCCAGCCACCCCAAGACCGACCACGAACTCTCCGGCCACGAAATGGGTGAACTCTTCGGCGAGCTCGGTATCGAACAACCTCAACTCAAAGCGATTGAACGCGCCTACAAGATTAGCCGCAACGAATTTTTCATCACTGTAGCGGCGTTGGCAATCTCGGTCTACAACGATGCACCCGACATCAAGCTGTCATGGATTTACAACGGCCGTGAAGATACGCAGATGCTCAGTTCCGTCGGCCTTATGTTCCGCGATTTACCGATCGGTATCCGCTTTAAAGATGATGACACACTGCGCAATGTGTTTGCCGATGTGCACGAACAGGTGCAAAAAGGCATTGAGCACAGCTGCTACCCGTATGTTGAAATGGGCGGCGATACCGGCGAAGAGTCAGCCTATCTGCTCTATCAGCAAGACATTCGTGATATGGGCGGACTTGAGGGCTTTGACATCAAAAATATTGATGTGCGCCAAAATCAGGCGGCATCCCAAACCATACTCGACATTGAGGTGCTTGACGGTGCCGACGGTTTGCAGTTAATGATTGACTTTGCCGCAAGCCAATATGAAGAAGAGAGCATTGAGAAATTTAAAGATATTTATGTGAAGATTGCGCAAACTATGGTGACACATAATTCTCAAGCGGATGTGACTATCGGAGAAATTAAAGAGAAAATCGCTGATAAGCAAAACATCTTTTCGATATTTGCCAGCATTTTCAGAAAGAAAAAATAATGGCAAACAAAACCGAACACAAACAAGATATTAAAAAAATCATTGCAGCGCGTTACGGTGAGAACCGCCGCTTGGCGGATATCGACGCATCTGCACCCGCGGCGAAATGTGTAAACGGCACCTTTGTAGGGAAAGCGCGGGAAGATGTAAACATCTTCCTCGGCATCCCGTTTGCACAGCCGCCTGTCGGCGAACGCAGGTGGAAACGCCCGCTGCCGGTGCAGCCGGATGACGGCATATATGAAGCGTACTATAACGGCAAATCACCGATTCAAACCGACTGCGAAACCGAACTCGCTTCGTATTACCCGCAGGGGGAAGATTGCCTGTATTTGAACATTTGGTGTAACCGCACCTGTACCGATACAAAGAAGCCCGTTATGGTATTTTTTCACGGTGGTTCTTACGGCTGGGGCGGTACCGCCGACCCGCTGTATGACGGCAAGAACTTTGTGACCGCCCACCCCGATATTGTGTTGGTCACGGTGGGTTACCGCACAGGGTTAACGGGCTTTGTCGATTTTTCGGCTGTGACGGGCGGCGAGGACTTTCCCGATGCACCGAACCTTGGTATTTTAGACCAAATCGAAGCGCTCAGGTGGGTGAAACAAAATATTGCCGCCTTTTCGAGTGATGCGGATAATGTCACCATTTTCGGTGAATCCGCCGGCGGCGGCAGTGTGTCGCTCTTGCCGATTATCAGTCAGGCAAAAGGGCTGTTCCGCCGTGTGATTGCCGAGAGCGGCTCGGTAGCGCTTACCTACGCAAAAGAAGAATGCGCCGATTTTACCCGACGCCTGCTCAAAGAGTCGGGTTGCCAAAGTATGGATGAACTCATGGCGCTGAGCGAGGACAAACTCAAAAAGGTCAACGAGGCGCTCAATAACTACAATAACTTCCCGCAGCGTGACGGTAAACTTATTCCGCTTGACCCCTACGCAGCGTACCAAAACGGTGTGAGCGCCGATGTGGATATGCTCATCGGTACGAATGCGAACGAGTCAAACTATTGGGTGGGTGAAGTCGGCGGTATTATTCCGTACCGCTTCAGTATTCCCATTAAGTTTGAAAACGATATGCGCTACTACAGCGCTGACGACCGAAAACGGGTTTTAAAATTCATGGCGCGCACAAAAGGGCATACCATTTGGCGCATGACAGAGTTTTATAATGAGATTATGTTCCGCCTGCCCGCCATCAAACAGGCAGAATATCATGCAAAGAACGGCGGCAATGCCTATATGTACTATTGGACAGAGGCATCCACCGTGCGCTTTCACGGCGCTTGCCACGCGGTAGAGCTTGCCTTTGTGTTCCAAAACCCGCAGGAGACCATTTTTACCGGCAAGCCTGCCGACCCGGCATTAACGAAAATGGTCGGCGATATGTGGACGAACTTTGCGCGCACGGGTAATCCTTCCGTGCCCGGTTTCGGCTGGCCTGCTTATGAGGCAAGGCGGCGAATGACCGCGATTCTTAACCGCTCGCCGCATATGCAAAGCGACCCGCTGAAAACACAGCGCGAACTGCTCACCCCGCTCATTCGCCATATCATTAATGCTTCTTATGAATCCATGAATTATAATGTTCCCTTTGTGCGCAAAACACTTGCCATCGCAGCGGGAACTGCTGCAGCCGTAATTGCAGGCGGTGTGTGGCTTTATAAGGCGTCCAAAAAATAAAAAACAAATTTTTAAAAACAGCGCTGTTCCGTGCGGAACAGCGCTGTTTTTTTATTAGGGCGTAGCACGCAAAAAAATGCTAAATTCAAAATGCTAAATGCTAGATTTAAATTAGAATGTAGAAAGTAAAAAGTAGAATTAAATTGCGAAGCACTTCGCCACCACAATTCCTCATTTCTCACTCCTCATTCCTCATTAAAGAGTGATAGAACACCGCATGAATTTCTTTCACACACAACAGATGAAAGTTATCGGGAGGGCACGGAGACCCTCCCCTACAAAATAGAGCGAAGCGGAACGGGAGCGGGTGTCCCGCCCACCACTATTCTCTCTTCTCTCTTCTCTATTCACTGCGTGAAAGTTTCTTTCACGCTAACCGTCCCCTTTATTGAACAAATCTTTTCTGTCTGTTTCTTTTCACGCCAAGAAAAGAGACCGAACCGGCAAAGTATTGCGCTACTGTAAAAGATATGCTATAATTCTTTCATTCCTCTAAACCTCCGAGGTTTAGAGGAAAAACAGTCATTTAACACAAAAATGAAAGTTCACTCAAAGGAGTTTACAATGGAACAAAAACTCTTCACGGAATTAAGACCGTTATATATCACCAGTAAAAAAAGTCCGAATGAAATCAGACTTCGCATTCGTATGCGCGATTTGATTGAGCCGACCGTGTTTCGACATGCCGTTGACATGACTATGCAACGCTACCCGTATTTCCTTGTCGAACTGAAAAAGAAGGACGGCGAGTACATTCTCGCCGAAAACCATCGTCCCGTTGTCATCTCCGACTCCCTTCACGGTGTGGAACTGAACAGCGCACAATCTAACTACCACATGATTGCCTTTTGTCGGCAGGATAATTGGTTCATTTTAGATATCTTTCACGGCATAACGGACGGCACCGGTGCCTATGAACTGGTCAGAACACTGCTTTATTACTATTGTTCCGAGCGCTATCAAGTTACGCTAAACGGGGAGGGTATCCGCCTTGTCGGCGATGAAATCTCTCCCGAAGAATGGAATGACCCCGTGGTAAACAGAAGCGATTTGCCGCTGCCGCCGCGCGTGGAAATGTCCGATGCATTAAACTTAATCGCTGCCTCCGGAATAGAAGATGACGGGCGGCACACCGTTTACAACGTTTCCATAAATGAAGCAGAGTTTATGCGCTTTAATCTCGACAACGACGGCAGCCCCGGCACAATGGTCTCCCTACTTTTCAGCCGCGCCGTTGCCAAATTATTTCCCGATGCAAAAGAAGCCATCCGCATTGCCCTGTGTGTGAATCAGCGCAAAGCATTGCATGCACCTTTGGCGCACCAAAGCCTTGTGGGCGGTGCTATGTTAGAGTATAAAGAAGAAATGCG
The DNA here is from genome assembly GCA_902794945.1 of Oscillospiraceae bacterium. Lineage (GTDB taxonomy): Bacteria > Bacillota > Clostridia > Oscillospirales > Acutalibacteraceae > RUG714. The sequence continues at coordinate 19,396 of CADBJA010000004.1, read as the reverse complement.
CGATTGGCCGTTGGAAAAACAGGGCACTGCTTACCGCGGCATGGTTTTTGCCCAAACCGAGGAGGAAAAAGTGCTCTCCGGCGTAGCATCCGGCGCCGCGATCAGCCGACTGATTCTTTCCAAAGAGAGTGATGCAGAGCGCAAGGCGGCTGCAGGCTATATCGGTTCGCTGGCAAACAGAATACTCACGGCAACCGTCAGTTATGTAGGAAAAGCCGACTACAAAGAAGCCGAGCAATACATTCGCGATTTCAGAACCTGGAGCAGCCCTGCCTCAAACGGCATTCTGATTGAGATTTCAGCTGTGAACGGCCGCTTCAATTTAGATTTCTTGCAAACCTTCTCAAACCCCGTTTTTGTCAATGCGTTCTTACAAGAATTGGATGATAACGGCATAGTGTATGACATGCAGGATGTGAACGACATCGAATTGCCCAATATCCGTCTGCCGTGGAATACCGGTGAATAGACAACCACATCGTTTCCGCTTTATTGCTTTGATGCTCTCCCAATTTCTTTCACATTCTTTTTTAGCCGAAAACCATTTCACAATCTACTTCCCGATTGCAATTAGGCGCAAAGTGGTCTATAATATTCACATATTAAACTATTTATGCGGTATGCACATGGAGAAACCCGGATGAATGTATACGATTTTGACGGAACTATTTTTAAATCAAACAGCACCGTTGGCTTTGCTTTGTGGTGTATATTGCGCCACCCGAAATTATGGTTTACATATTGCCCCGGCGTTCTTCTCGCTTTGATACAAAGTAAAACGGGTAAAATACCGGAGCATAAAATGTTGCGCAAGTTATTTAGCTTTTTAACGATGATAGATGACTTTGAAATACAGATTGAGCGGTATTGGGACAAGCACGAAGGCGGTATCGCCGCATGGTATTTGGCGCAAAAAAGAGAGGATGACCTCATCATCAGCGCTTCACCCGATTGCATTATTGCACCGATAGCCAAAAGGCTCGGTGTGCGCTATGTAGCGACAGAGTATGACCGCGAGTACGGCGTGTTTTTAAATAACTTGATGTACGCCAAAGAAAAGGCACATTACATTTTTGACCACGGGTTCCCGATGATTGAAGGGTTTTATTCCGACTCCCTTTCGGATGCCCCGCTTGCGTTGTGCGCAGAAAAAGCGTATTTGGTCACAAAGCGCGCCACCACCGTGACGGACTGGCCCGATATGAATGCACAGACTACAAAAAAAGTGAAAAGGAAGATTAACACGGGGTGGAATGTGCATTTAAAATAATAAATCTGTTTTGATATAATGCAGAAGATACAACAAAGGAGAATATATTATGGAATTAATACAAAGTTTTTCGGTAGACCATACCAAAATCGTTCCCGGCATCTTCACAAGTCGTGTAGATGTTTTGGGGGAATACCGTGTAACCACCTATGACATTCGACTAAAAAAACCGAACCGTGAACCGGTGATTGATGTGGCGGCAATGCACTCGCTTGAACACCTGATTGCCACCTACTTGCGCAACAACGCGCAGTGGAAGGAGGAAGTCGTTTATTGGGGACCGATGGGGTGCCTGACCGGCTTTTACCTTATTTTAAAAGGCGACCGCCCCGCGGCGGAATTGTATGATTTAATGCTTGCGGCTTTCCGCGCGGTGGAGGAAGCGGAAGAAGTACCCGGTGCCGCACCGGTCAACTGCGGGCACTACTTAATGCACAACCTCGCCATGGCAAAGTGGTATGCTAAAGAGTTTGCCGACTACCTTGCCGAAAACGAAGGCAACCGTGCCATTTTTGAGTACCCGCAAACCGAACGCCTTGTCACCGATGACGGCAGCAGTTTTTATGATTCATAATTCAAAAAACCGAGGCATTAGGGTCGTACCCTAAAGGACAGTCTTATGTAGGATACGGTGTAACCCGTGAGGGTTGCACCGTTTTCCTTTGTTTCAAGCGGATTTTAGCGGTTTTTTTCGTATTTCTTCCATTGCTGCAATCAGTTCCTTTTCTGTTGGAATATTGATAATTCCCACTGCTGTAAAAGAAATATCAATTGGAACGTGCTTTGTCCCGCTTTCATCCTTTTCGCTATTGTGAATATCAATCCGCTTAATCAAAGTGTTTACAATCGTGGGTGTTAATTCTTTTAAGTCAGTACACTCACGGATTGCTTCGAGGAAAACCTTCAAATCAATCTTTTCCTGTTCGGCTTTTCTGACTGCCTGCTCGTCGTGTTCAACTGCGCAGAGCAGTTCTTTTTGCTCTTTTTCATAATTGGCAGACATACGGTAGAAGCGTTCGTCCGAAATCTTACCGAGCACATTATCTTCATAAATGCGTTCAATAAGCATATCAAGTTCTTTAATGCGCTGCTTGGATTTCTCAATATTTTGCTTCATATTACGGATTGCCGTTTCTCTGCCGAGTGTGTTTTGCTTTGCAAACAAGTAAAGGAATACCGGCTCAAACTCCTGCACATATTTTGCTACCTTCCGTATGGTATCAAGAACCAATTTCTTGAGAACGGAATCACGGATGAAGTGAATGGTGCAGGCACCTCTGTTTTCCTTGTACTGAGAACAACGATAAAACTCTTTGCCGTCATCAATACTTTTAGAAGCGCAGTAGTACAGTTTGGAACCGCAATCGGCACAATATAAAAGTCCTGCAAACATACTTGATTTTCCCGTTGCTGAATTGCGGCGGCGGTGCTTTCGGAGTTCCTGCACTCTCTCAAAAGTATCTTCATCAATAATCGATTCTTGGGTGTTGGGTATGATCTGCCATTCTTCTTCGGGAAGATGGACGGTTTTCTTAACTTTAAAGCTGACAAAGGTGCTTTTGAAATTGACGGTGCAGCCCGTGTACTGTCTGTTTTCAAGAATATGCCGAACCGTTACCTGATCCCAACGATATGGATTATCAGGTCGCTTGTTTGTTGCCTTTCTGCCGATACGATAATAATACTCGGTCGGGCAGACGATTTCCTCATTCTCTAAACGCCGTGCAATTTTCATCGGACCAAGTCCCGCAAGACATAACTCAAAAATATATCGAACAACCTTTGCGGCAGGCTCGTCAATAATCCATTGTTTTGGATTATCGGGAGATTTCATATACCCGAAAGGAACTGCGGAGGATACACGTTCCCCGTTATCTGCTTTTGACTTCCAAACTGCCTTTATCTTTTTGCTTGTCTGCTCAGCATACCACTCATTAAAAATGTTGTAGAACGGCATCATTTCAAGTCCCGTACCTGTATTGGTATTTACGTTCTCTTGAATAGCGATAAAGGTTATTCCAAGTGAAGGATACACCACTTGAGTCAGCCTGCCCATTTCTATGGTTTCTCTACCAAAACGGGAAAGGTCTTTTACAATAATAGTGCCGATTTCACCGTTCTCCGCCATTCTCTGCATTCGCTGAAAATCGGGGCGGTCGAAGGTCGTACCGGAGATGCCGTCATCTACAAAGAATTCAGGGTGAAGGTATCCGTGCTCTTTGGCATATTGAGAGAGGATCGCCTTCTGATTGGATATACTGTTGCTCTCGCCGTCACGCCCGTCATCTTGGGAAAGACGGCAGTAAAGAGCAGTAATTTTTACATTATTCTCGGCTTGCTTTTTTGCCATAATAAACTCCTTTCTGTGTAAGCCGAGCATTGCATATTAGGCGAAGCTATTATACAATGCCCGCTACACTTGATACAATTCTGTGGGTTACGGTTCCGTGGACAGAATCAAGTCCTTGAACTGCTGTAATATGGTTTCTTTGCCTTCTATATTGAAATGGGCGGTCACGTCGTAAACCGTGCCGCCAATCTTCTTGGATAAGCAAATCTTTTGCGGAATAGGGATAACCGGTAGTGGTGTTTTCCGTATCGACTGAGTAACCGGAATAACATATTCCTGCAAATCAATAGGGCGAGTATCATCAACCCGCCCCATTCCCTTAATTGCAAGAACGTCATTAAAATTGATTTTCTGTAACATATATTTCACCTTACCTTTCATCACGGTTGCGCTGACGGATTAAGAATTTGCGGTAATGCTCGCAAGCTTTCAAAACAAAATCCTCAGCCTGCTTCGCATTGGCGTTAGGGACATATTGACGAATACGCTCCATAGGGACTTTGAACATTTCCCGCTGATTGGCTTTTTCTTCGCTCATAATGGTGGCGATCACTTCGGGCGTTAGGCCGTCCTCTTGGCACATCTTCTTAAAGCGGCAAGCCTGAGATAGTGACGGTGTGCAATCGTTCAGTTCCATCTGCTCCAAAAGGTCGTACTGTTCCTGCTCATTGAGATAGGAAAGCTCGACGGCGGGAGTGAAGGAAATGCGCCCGTCATCCACATATTGCAGAATTTCGGGGATAAGGTTGGTAAGACGGATATATCGCTGAACAGTTTTATAGCTGTCGCCCGTGTCTGCACCAATCTGTGCGGTGGTGCGGTTATCATCGGACTTCGGGACAAGTTGTCCCGAAGTTAAATCTGTTCTCCATCCTTGATGTGCCAATGCTTCTGCTTTCATCTTGTAAGCAAAGGCTTTTTCAGAGGGTAAAATATGCTCACGATGCAGATTGCTGTCCACAAGCACGATTGCCGCCGCATCACGGTCAAGAGAAACAACTAAGGCAGGGACTTCCGTAATCCCTGCCTTTCTGCTTGCCATAACCCGTCTGTGACCGGATATGATCTCATATTCATCTGTGGTGTTCTCCAAGGGACGGACTATAATCGGAGAAACAACGCCGTGTGCCTTAATGCTTTTGGCAAGGGCATCCATTTCCTCATTGTCCTGCACCTTGTAGGGGTGGTTCTCAAAGGGGTGTAATTTCTCGATAGAGATATTTTTCTTAGTATTTTTCATCGTTCATAACCTCGTTCTTTCTTTTTAATCAAATTATTTCGTTTCATTTCGATATTGCGCTCGGCATCAAGGAGTTCCTTAATTCTCGGAATGTGTTCCTCAATGCGCAGGGCGACTTTTAATTCTTTTCGCAATGGAGTAATTCTTGCGGTGATCTCCTTTGCCTGCTCCTTCAGGGAGGCATCTTCTTCGGGTGTTTTTACACGGCGCAGTTTCAGCCGCAGGGCATATCGTTCCTGCTCCAATACAGAGATACGGGCAGATAAGTTCTCTTGAAATGACAAAAGCTCCTTTGGCGACTCAATGTGGTTGTCGCAAAGGAGCTTGTATTCCTCAATATATTTATCTAACTTCTGTACCTCTGCCCGCATTATCGGTGAGAGTGGGCGGTTGTGCTTTTCTTCAATATTGTTGCCCGTGCAAATTTTCAACAGTTCAATGAACAGAGCAAACAATACTTGAACCGTATCCATACGTTCCAATCTCCGCCATTCGTATTCGATTATGAGCAGAGGTTTACGCTTATACGGTGCATTATAAATGGTGGTCATAATAGGTCCGACTTGATTTTCATGGCACCGTTCTTTAATACGCTCTTTGGTATAATCCTCACCCAAACTACTGATACGGATTGCCCGTTTCCATCCATCTGCAATAACGGAAGGATGCTCGTAATAAAAATCACGTTCAAAGCGATAACCGAGATTTTTCATACAATACTCGATTTCTTTGAAACTGCCGCTGTTAGCGATGGCTTCATCCACATCACGCCGTAGCATATCCCGATGGGTGAGCTTGCCGGACTTCTGTACCCAATACGCTTTCTTATTGCCGTAAAAATGCGTAAACGGTATTACGGACTTTCCGTGCTCCTTGCAAACTGCATCGGAGATCTGCCGAAGCTCCACGTGGTCACGGATATGGTTTTCAAACTTCCTGCCCGTCTTAAAAGAAACGGAATTTATCACGAAATGATTGTGAATGTTATCCGTATTTAGATGGGTGGTAACAACTACCTCGTAATTTGCTCCCCACATCCGTTTTGCCGTTTCTATACCGATACGGTGTGCTTCAGCGGGAGTGACTTCTTCTGCAACAAAACTCTGATACCCGTGATAGGCAACGTTGCCGCCGAACTTTCCATACCGCCGCTTGGTTGCCATCATACATTGATAGGCTCTCTGCTTCGGGCAGTTGATAGCCGACACATACATTGTTTGGTCGGTCTTTTGGTCATTCTCCACGTAACGGAGCGCCGCCCACAAGTCCTCGTCCAAGAACTTTTTATCGGTGGTTTTATCGGGGTTCTCCGCATAGTCGATTACTTCCTTTAATCGGGACTTGACGGGCCAGAAGCCTGTACTTGCCATTGTGCCACCTCCCGTATGATTTCTTTTTTACTCTGCTTTGGCGTATCTATGATTTCTGCATAAATATCATCAAAAAGCTTCAGCGCCGCCGCTTCGGTTTCGGGAGATAAATCACGGTTGAGCAGTTCGCTCAGTTTTTCGTTAAAAACATAAAAGGCATCGGGAACAACTGCTTTCACAGTGTAACCCAATGCCCGTTTGCGGAGATATTCAGCTACGGGAATACCGCAGCAGTTGGCGAGTTCGGTGATTTTCTTTTTCTCCTGCGGAGATACCCGAAGATATAACCGACACGGCTTTTCTTTTGGATTTCTGTTCATATACATACCTTCTTTCTGTCATCGGGGTATTAGGGGTGTCCCCTAAAGGTGAACAGTAGGCGGAAACGCTTACTGTTTATTTGGAACTTGCCGTACAAGTTCCCTGCTTGTTACGGTGTAAGACACACGCTTTTAGCGTATATCTTCCATTCTCCGTGACTTGCACCGTGAGGGAGCGACCTCATACCGTTCTTATCAGTGCAAATCCTTCAAAAGTTCCATTTATCTGCGTTGTTGGCATCACATTTTATGTGAATGCCGTCAGTATTGCAGAATAGTGGAACCATTGGTGTTAGTGGGGGCGATTCCTTTGGATATTGCCATCACAGTACCGTCAAAATCAGGAATAAGTGTACCCTTAGAAGCTGTCAAGGAAATCGAGTACCGCTTCTTCGGTTTCAGCATCATTTTCTTTTTCGGTGGGTGTTTGTGCAGAGGGTGTCTGCACAAACTGTAACAGTCCGCCAAGAGGATTGATTTTTGTTGTTTCCTCTCGGATGGTAGTAATAACCCGTTCAAGGAACGCATTTTCGGATGCCGTCCTTTCGGATAATTCCAAAAAGGAACATATAGCAGAAATGACCGCCTTGCTGTACGATTTCTCTGCGTTTTGCAGATAATCATACGCCCTGCGGTCATTTTCCTTGTCTAAATTGAAACGGATTTTTACATTCTTAACGCTCATACCACACCGCCGTTTCGGTTAAGGGTTACGAGCGCCATATACTCATATCCCTTTGCAGTAGCGCAAATATCCTCGTTGATGATAACTCGGTTAGCATCGTAATTGGCAAAATTGCGGATAAGACAACCACCGCCGCCTACTACATAAAGCTTCATCAATTTTGGATCGTATTCGTGTTCACGCAAACGACGAAAGATACCGGCGGTATATTCCTTTGCGGTCTTGATAACCGTGTCAAGGTACTCTCCGTCAATATCCGCCGTGCCTTTCTTCAATATCTCCGTAATGATGGTATCATCGAGGGCAGCGTGGTGAGCCTTCATCATCTGCTCTCGGATAAGCAAGGCGCACTGATGTGTGCCGTACTTCTCGGTAAACATTCTCTGAGCATCGGGTTTCTTGTTTACGATCCGAAGAAGGTTCATCGTGCCGTTACCAATATCGCAAAGTATATTGACGCCCTTAAAATCACCGAGTTTTTCGGCAACGGCGGCGAATCTCTGCGGATAGATTTCTGCGCCGACAATCTTAATACGGTATTCCGTATTGCGAAAGGTAAAAGCAACCTCGCTGTGCTTAAGCAGATATTTCTTAAAATCCGTCTTTTGCTCACTTACCCAAGTTAAGGGCAGTCCTGCGGCGATGAACACATTGGCTTCTGTAATACGCTCCCGTCTGAGTTCACGGGCAATAGTGGCAAGCGTGAGAACGTAATAATCCTCATCGTTAAACTTATCCGCCGTAAATTCCTTATGACCGACTCCGATGGAATAATACTTGCCGTTCCATACAAGCAGGTCACTGACAAAGGTGGGTTCGGCATCGCTTTTCGTTACTCCGGTTGGGAAACAGCAGTTCGCCGTTTTCATATTCCCGTATCCGTGGTCGATGCCGATAACGTACATTTCATTAAATTTCTTCATTTTACATTTCTCCTTTTCTCACTTTAATTTGTTGATTTTCTTGATTTGCTCATACAGTTCTCTGTCGCTGGGCAATACCGCTTCTTTGAAATAATTGCAGTAGATACCGTAGATAGAGATAAGCTGCACACAGCGGTGTGCTTCGCCGTCGTCAAGCAGGATGCAGTTGCCGTCCTCGTCACAGTTAGCACAAAGCTCTCTGACAAGGCGGTGAACTTTCTCCACCTGCGTTGGTATGATCTTCATCATAGACTTTTTCTCCTTTCCTTTTCGGGCAATAAAAAAGCCGCCGGTTTCCCGACGGCAATGCCCTGAGTGTTTGTCAGGTTTTCGCTCCCTCACTTATTAGAATGTAGGAGAAGTCAAAATTTATATGGAATATAGCAACACCGTAAAAACAAAAAACGCAACAAGTCAAATCCATTGTATTTACGGCGTTTATATGGTATAATGGTAAAAAATAAATGTATCAGGAACAGAAATTGCAAAGAAAATTCTCAAAAATATTTTTTCGGCGTAAAGGGAGTTTTATGGGACACTTCCTATGATAGAATTAGTATGGAGGTAAAGCGGAATATGAATAGAGTCAGCTTTTTCAGTGCCGATTACCGTGATGGCAGAGTTCATATTGACGGCAAAAGCTATCCTGCGGGAACTTTTGCGGCGCACTTGCTGAATCAGTATTATGAAAATGATACCGCCGCCCGTATCGGCGTTTTTACAACGGACAATTGGCAGCTTGAAAAGATGTTGCGGCTTGGGTATCTGAAAATCAGCGATTATGTAAAAGCCGGAGAAAGAATGGCAAATATCTTTACCGCACTTCCGTGGCTAAAACCCTTTGATATGCTTGGCACAAATGATGAGCGCAACAGAATAGCAACATTGTTTTCGGAAGAAAACGGAAATATCATAAGCGAATATTTTTCCCGCCGTGCAAAGATCGGGCAAATGGATATGGGACAGACAATATTCCATAATTTGCCGAAAGAATATGAAAAAGACTTCTTTGACCGTGCTGAAACTCTGCTTGGCGAAGTCAAGGCCGCACTCAGTTTCTACGATACTTTGAGCGCCGACATTCGCAATTCTTTCCAAAAGCTAAGAATCTTCGCAAGCCGAGTGGATGAAGCTGACCGCTTTGACGAGGAACATCTGCTCCCGATAGCGTTAGAAGTATTCGGCTCGGTGCCATTCCCCGTAACGACGGAGTATGTACCAATCCGCAAATCTACCCGAAGCAAAACGGAAACCCTTGCCCGCAGGCTCTACTTTGACAGCTATTACAGTTTTGTGATTACCGATTTCTTTGAAGGTCTGCATCACGGGCATTACCCAAGACAATGCAGTATTTGTAAAAAGTATTTCCTTATGACCTCTGCCCGCCGTCAGCAGTATTGCAACGGAATCGCCCCTTATGAGGTGAGAGGTAAGAAAGTTACCTGCCGTAAATATGCTGCAAGCATTAACCGCAAGGAGCTTGCCGCCGCAGATCCCGTTGTAGATATTTATAACCGCCGCTGTTCTGCAATACGTACCGAAAAAGGCAGGGGTACGGTTACAGAAGCATTTGCAAAAGCGGCAACGGATTTGGCAAAGGAATATAAACTGAAAGCGCAGCTCTATTCCGATTATGCCAATAAACAATACGCTCTTGATATGAGTCGTGAACGGCTCTATGCCGAAACAGATAAACGAATGAGATAATCCCGTTACACGCAAAAGGAGGTGGTAGCCGTGAAAGAATGGGAAAAAGAACTTGAAATATACCGTTTAACTCCGGCGCCGCCGAAGGAAAACGACTTACAAAGATATATTTTGAATTACTTTTCCGAGAAAGACGATAAATATATCGCTTGGTTTCTTCATTACTATGAGAAAACCATAAATGATAAGGCATTTTCCATCGTTCAGGATTATGCAATGTACGGGCATTTTGTAGATATAAAGCAAGCATATGTAATCGGTCTGCTGAAAGCCTTGCAGGAATACGATCCTAACCGCAACGTTCCTTTTATCGTTTACAAGGAATATGCCGCAATGCGGGAGGTTCACGAATATATCCGTACAATGCGGACAGGCTTCACCGTTCAGAGCAACGATGAATATTTGCGATTAAGAAAGGCAATGCGTTTGTTCCGTGAGTACGGCGGTAAAGCAGACGATGATACGATTAAAAAGGTCGCTGACAACATCGGGACAAGTATGGAAGATGCCGCCGAAATTATCCGATGCGGAATGCAGAATATGCAGTTTGTGGACTATTACCGCCAATACGCTGACGAGGACAGCGAAGAAAGCCGAGAGGAAGTTGCACACGACAGCTCTTCCGAGCCGGATAAGATTTTCTTCAAATTAGAGCGAACCGAAGCGGTTATGGCAGAGTTTGAAAAACTTAACTTCCGTGAACGGGCAATGGTCGCCGCACACCTTGGCTTTTGTATGGAATGTTATGCTACCCAATATTACGATACTGATGATTTGGATGAAGATGGCAAACCAACACGAAAACCTTTCCCAAAGGAAGCATTTATAGATATTGCCATAGATCACGGCTTAGCTTCTCCCGATACTGCTGATAAAACCTACCGCCGAGCACTTGATAAAATGAAAACTGAACTGAAAAAGCGAGGAATAAATAAGAGGTAAAACAAAACACCCACTAGATAACACGAGAATTGAACCGTCACATCCAGTGGGTATTTATTTGCTTGTTTATTTAATTTTAACCGCTGTACCATATGCAATAACCTCTGCTGCACCCTGCATAATAGCAGAGGAAGCATAGCGGATATTGACTATGGCATCTGCACCAAGTTCTTCGGCTTCAGCAACCATTCTCTTGGTGGCAAGAGCACGAGCCTCGTTCATCATTTCGTTATAAGACTTAAGTTCTCCGCCAACTAAGGTCTTAAAGCTTTGGGAAATATCCTTTCCGATATGCTTTGATTGAATAGTGCTTCCTTTTACAAGACCTAACATTTCGAGTTCCTTGCCGCTTATATAATCAGTATTTACTAAGATCATCTTCTTCACCCTTCTTAATCTCTTTAATTCTTTCTATGCAAACTTTGAGCATGACGGCAGAAAGAGCAAGCGGAATAATTCCTAAAAGCCATTTCCATACGCCGTCTATCAACGCTATCAAAAACCCAAAGTAAACAACATAATATAGAATCATAATAATAGTTACTAAAATTGGCGCAATCAGTTTTTTCTTATGTTCTTTCATATCAATACCACAAAATTATTTCAATTTTTGGAGTTTTAATGTGTTTGCTATCACGATAAGCTGCATTCCTTTTTCAAGAGGGAGTGCAGGATCAACCGTTGTGCTGATTTTATCACCGTTTCGCACAGCCACCACATTGATAGAATATTTTTTGCGCAAGCTCAGTTCTATAAGCGTTTTGCCAACCCATTCATCTCTTACGTCGATTTCTACCATAGATACCTCATCGGAAAGTTCTATCATTTCAGAGAAGCCTGATGTAAGCAGATTTTTCGCAAGTCTTGTTCCGGATTCTTTTTCGGGGAAAATCACCTTATCCGCACCGACACGGCTTAAAATCTTTTGGTGCATTTCGTTGCCGCATTTAACGATAACGGTGGGCACACCGGCTTCTTTGCAAAGCGTTACCGCCATAACGCTGGCTTCAAGATTGCTTGCCATCGCAACAATAACAATGTCGATGTTGGCTATACCAAGTCTTTTAATTGCCTCAGGCTCGGTTATATCTGCACACTTGCATACGGGAATTGTTTCAATGGCGTTATTGACATTGTTTTGGTCAATATCAACCGCCAACACTTCTGCGCCGTTTGCTACAAGTTCTTCCGCAACAGCTCTTCCATATCTTCCAAGACCTAATACGGCATAGGTTTTATTGATGCTCATAAAAATTATCCCTTCTTATCCCACACTTATTTCTTCGATGGGGTTTCTTACAATATTCTGATTATCCTTACTTCGCTTAAATGCAACGGCAAGTGATATTGGGCCAACTCTGCCAAGGTACATTGTTATGATAATAATGAGTTTACCGATGCTATCGAGGGATACCGTAAGATTTCTTGTGAGACCTACGGTTGCGGTAGCACTAACCGTTTCATAAACAATATCGAGTGCATTTGCATCTGTTACGGCAGAAAGCAGAACCGTTGAAGTAAACATAATGATAAACGACATACAGGTAACGGCAACCGCTTTGCTGACCGCCTGTTTTGTAAGCCGTCTGCCAAACACCTCGGCATCCTCTTTATTACGAATAGAGGCAATCGCCGCCACAATAATAACGGCAAAGGTAACGGTTTTGATTCCTCCGGCTGTGCCAACGGGTGAGCCGCCGATAAACATCAAAAGCAAACATACGATAGCACTTGCATTTGTAAGATTCTCTTGCGGCACTGTTGCAAATCCGGCGGTTCTCGTTGTAACCGATTGAAACAAGGACACTTCTATTTTTTGAAGCAAAGTATAATCTCCCATTGTTTGCGGATTGTTATACTCAAACGCAAAAATGAAAGCTGCACCCACAAAAATCAAAATTAAAGTTGCCGCAATAGCGATTTTACTGTGAAGAGTAAGGTCTCTGAAAAATTTTACTTTCTTAGTTCGGGCAAGTTTTAAAACCCTGAGCACATCCCACCAAACGATATAACCGATACCGCCTAATATAATTAAGGCACACGTAACAATATTGATAATGGGATTGAGAGCATAATTACAAAGACTGTTTTCGGCAATGATATCAATACCTGCATTACAAAAAGCCGAAACGGAAGTGAACACCGAAATCCATATCCCTTTTGCGCCAAATTCAGGTATAAAAACCGTCATATAAAGCAGAGCACCGATGCTCTCTATAATAAGCGTACCTGCAACAACTCTTTTCACAAACCGAATAAGTCCCGACAGAGAATTTAAGTTGAAAGCGTCTTGCAAGAGTAGTCTATCACCGATACCCATTTTCTTGTGCAGGAGTATCATCAATCCTGACATAATGGTGATAACACCAAGACCGCCGATCTGAATCAATATCAGAATAATGATTTGTCCGAAAACACTCCAAGAGGAAACGGTCGGTGTAACTACCAGACCCGTAACGCAGGTGGAGGTCGTTGCGGTGAAAAGCGCATCTAAAAAAGAAGTCGGTTTTCCATCGGCTGAACTTATGGGAAGCGAAAGCAACACTGCACCAATTAATATTGCAATTAAAAAGCTCAACAATATAATATGTGTTGTGGATACCCGAAGCCGTTGTTTTTTCATATTATCCTAACGCTACCATGCTGAAAACGAGTGCGAACAACGCAACGGTTTCGCAAAGACCGACAACAGTGATGTACTGTGAAAAGCCTTTTCCTGTTTCAGCTAAAGCATCGGCACCTGCAGCACCTGCTTTGCCCTGAAATACAGCCGAGAAAGCCATGGCGACACCGGATGCGATTCCAAGACCGAGCAAAAAGGCAGGATCGGCAGAGGAACCCTTCATCTGTTGCATCAAAAGGAAGCCGTAAATAGTCTGTGTAAGAGGCGCACCTGCGAAAACAGTAAGAATAAAGGGTGCTGCTTTATTGCTCATATAACACTTTTTCCAAGCACCAATTGAAGCCTGACCCGCAATACCGATACCGATTGCCGAGCCGATTGCGGCAATACCCATTGCCAATGCTGTTCCTAATAATCCTAAATTCATAATGATTCTCCTTTATAAACAATTTATTCTTTGAAAGGTTTAAATTTATGACCACTCCACGACATATCCAAATGTGAGGAGAACTCCAAGGTATTAAGACGAATTCCGTGAACGATAACGGATAGAACGTTTAATATCATATTCAGTCCGTGTCCAAAAACCAGAAGTACGATGGCAAGTATCATAAACATAAAATTGCCAAGTAACGGTCCTGCCAACTCATTAACGGTAGCAGAGATTGCGGCACCTGCAAGGCCGACCGCCCAAAGTCGTATATACGAAACGATGTCCGAAAACACATTTACCACACCAAGCAAAACCGACACAATGTTGGTAAGACTTGAAAGTATGGATTTAATAATGCTTCCTTCATAGTTAGAAAATACGAAGCTCAGGACAAATCCTATACCAATTAATGCGATAGCAACTGTTCCTACGGGAATTGAGCCGATAATCAGCCCAAAGCTGAACACCTCGGCATTTACGACAAGACTGAGCACCAAATAATAAATGCCTAAAAGTTGTAATATCGAACCGATATCTCCAAGCATTTTAACGGAGCTCTTATTTCGAATGACACCTTTTACATGAGCTACTGTAAGCTGTATGAGTGCCAGCGAAAAACAGAATATCTGCAGATTTTGAGCTGTAGTCAGCCCTGCTATGCCATTGGTCCAGAACGGATACCATATCTTATCGGCATATACATTTGAAATTACCGGTATGGATAAGTTCTTAAGCCACGCAGGCAACTGCTCCGGAGAGAGTCCGAACCAAGTGCAAGTAAATGTTCCCCACAGAACAGTTGAGAGACCGAACAGTCCCACAAGTAAAAACATGGGCGAAATCTGCTTTTTGGCAATGAGTGATTTTACAATCGGTATTGCCGCAATAGTGCAGATTAGCAGTCCGTATCCACCGTCACCGAAAATAATTCCGAAGAATATGAGTATAAACGCCAAAAACCAACCCGAAATGTCATACTCAAAATATCCGGGAACGGTACCTAAAAAGTCAGTTAGGGGATAAATAAGACTTACAAACTTATTGTTTTTAAGTTTGGTAGGAACATTATCCTCTTCACTTGGTTCTTCCACGAGAAGTCCCCATGAGTTGCTTGCCGCCGTTTCTTTAAGTTTATCAAGGTTTTCCGCCTCAATATACCCTGTGAAATAGGCAACGGAAACAGGTTGTTCGCTTTCGGGTGATAAATTCTCATCTTCCATACCCGTTGCATAGGTTTCAAATTGAACTTCCTTTTCGATGGCTTTGATTGTTCGCTTTATGCTCTCAACATAACAAGCATTGGAGGCGATCGTTTCGTCGATTTCGTCTATACGAGTGCTAAGTTTTGAAAGCCGTTTCTTCATCTCGCCTGTAGAAAGCTGTGGTAATGCCAAACGGTATGTGTTCAGTGCTGTAACAGCTTCATCAACTTCTTCCTTATTGGATTTGAGCAGCATAAATCTGACAGTCGATTTTGTTACATCAATTCGAACGGTTTTAATACTTTCCGTGAGCATTTCGTATTCGGACTTTGGTATCTCATAAAAGGATATCTCATATCCTTTTGATTCCAAATCGTTTATACTGCTCGGATCAATGTCCCCCCAGTTCTTTAAACGGTCAAGCTCAGAACTCAGAGCAATCCGTTCAGCCTGACATTGCTTTTTCTCTTCATCAAGGGATGCAATCTCATTTGCAACGGACAAAGCCTCTGTAGCACTCACGTCTTTTTGTTCTGCATTTTTGTTTTTTCCTATAGTGAAAACTGCACTTTCAAGCAAAGCAATTTGTTCTCGGAGCGAGGCGAGTCGTTCACCGGATCCTTCGGTTATCTCAATGTGGACAATTCCTAATTTGCGAAGCTTTTTCAGTGTTTCGTCCTTTTTATTTTCTCTGATAATAAGAGATACTTTTTTCATAGGCACTATCATAATGAATAAACCTCCTTTTCGGAAGCCACAGCATTACGAAGGGCTATCTTGCGTTTTGATATTTTTGAACGCACTACGGCACTAACCTGTTGGTCTGCCATATAAATTGATATTTTTTTGATATTTTCCTCGGTTTCGGGGATTTTAACCTTTTCAAACAGGTTGACTCTTTGAGAAGTTGCAAGCAATTCAATCTCTAATAATCTGACCTGTTCATCTAACACTTCCGCCTCTAAATCGAGAGACATTGCCTTTTCCATATGGTTTGCGGCAATATCCACCCAAAGAGGTGTTTCATAGAGATCATAATCTCCTCGTGAGAAATCCGCGCCCTCAAACGTAGGAATATCAACGCCCGCAATGTTTCCTTTTCCTTTACGAATATTGCTGACGGTTATAATTCCCTTTGGGAAGGCATCCATTTCACTAAAAACAGCGATCCATTCACGAAATCCAAATTCAAGGTCTTCTCTTTCTTTTCTCACTGCCTTTGCTTTGGCTTCAATTGTACGGATCTCCGATTGGAGTTGTTGCTTTTTCAGTGTCAGAGTAGGCAAATATCTGCGGTACATTTTAAGTGCGTCCTTTTGTACCTTCAACTCATTTTTAGTCAGTTTGATTTTTGCCAAAACTACAGACCTCCTTAACCTTTAGGCCAAAATTCATCAGTAAGGTCTGATTTTATTCCGGTTTCGTCCTTTTCGAAGCAATCCGCTAAAATTTCCCATCCTAAATCAAGTGCATCCTCAAGCGGAAGATTAACGGACAGCGACATCATACGGTTTTCAAAAAGTTCACCGTATTTTAGCAATTTTTCGTCCCAACGGCTCATGGAGAAGCCCATGTTTTTCTTTTCAAGAGTTTCCTTATAAGAAGAATACAAACGTATCATTGCATCCATAAGTGCCCGATGGTCTTTTCGTGTTTTACCGTTTACGTTTTGTTTCAGTCGGGAAAGAGAACCGAACGGCTCTATGCGACCGCCTTTAAGGTAATACTGACCTTCGGTAATGTATCCTGTATTGTCGGGGACGGGATGGGTTACATCATCGCCGGGCATTGTAGTAACGGCCAAGACGGTAACTGACCCTGAATCAGCAAAGTCAACCGCCTTTTCGTAACGGGATGCAAGCTGTGAATACAGGTCGCCGGGATATCCACGGTTTGACGGCACTTGTTCCTGCGTAATAGCAATTTCCTTCATGGCATCAGCAAAGTTGGTCATATCGGTAAGGAGTACCAATACGTCTTTGTTCTGAAGAGCAAACTGCTCTGCCACCGCCAATACCATATCCGGAATCATCATACACTCAACGGTAGGATCCGAAGCAGTATGAATAAACATAACGGTTTTGCTGAGCGCACCGCCTTTGGAAAGTGCATCCTTAAAATACAAGAAGTCATCATATTTAAGACCCATACCGCCAAGAACGATTACGTCAGCTTCTGCCTGCATTGCAATTCGTGCAAGAAGTTGGTTGTACGGCTCTCCGGAAATGGAGAAAATGGGCAATTTCTGAGAAACAACTAAGGTATTAAACATATCAATCATAGGAATGTTGGTTCTCATCATTCGGTTAGCAAGAATGCGTTTGGTAGGATTAACAGAAGGGCCGCCGATAGGCTTCATATTGTCTGTAAGGGCAGGGCCTTTATCTCTCGGCTCGCCTGAGCCGTTGAATATACGCCCTAACAAATCTTCGCTGAACGATACTCGCATTTCATGGCCAAGAAAACGCACTTCATCTCCTGTAGAAATACCCTGACCGCCGGCGAAAACCTGCAGAGATACAATATCCCCCTCTATTTTATTGACCTGAGCCAAAGATTTGCCAAAACGTGTATTGATCTGTGCCAATTCTTTATACTGAACACCATTTGCTCGGACAGTGATAACATTACCGGTAATAGATTCTATTCGGTTATATACTTTATTCACTCTTATTCACCATCCTTTAATAGTTTTTCAGCAGGTGCGGATAATTTACCGTTACCCTTACGATACAGTTCATCAATCTCAGACTCTGCCTTTGCGAATGCTTCACTTTCAAACTCGGTATAATTCCAGTCAATAAATTTCTGTCGCATACGGTTAAAGAAACTACGGGCGTCATCTTTGCTTTGGACAGCGTAACTACTTCCCAAAATATAAACAAGTTTATCGGTAACATAGCGTTGACGCAATTTCCCGCAATTTGCCTCAACCAAATCAAAGGAATTCTGTTGCAGATAAACGGCATCGAGCATTTCGGATTTCAAGTAGGTAATGTAATCTTGAAGAGTTGTACCTTCTTCACCTACAACCTTCATCATAGAGCCAATTTCATCACCGTGATGCAGAATACTTTTGCAAAATTCCAATTTTGCATTATCAATAACGCTGTTATATTTAGACCAAGAGATAAGCGGGTCAATTGCAGGATACTTTCTTGCATCCGAACGCTCACGGGAAAGGCCGTGAAAAGCACCCACAACCTTTAAGGTTGCCTGTGTTACGGGTTCCTCAAAGTTACCGCCTGCAGGGGATACGGTGCCGCCAATAGTAACAGACCCGTTACTGCCGTCAGGCAAGCGGACGTAACCAGCTCTTTCATAGAATGCTGCAATATACGATTCAAGATATGCAGGGAAAGCCTCTTCGCCGGGGATCTCTTCCAGTCTGCCCGACATTTCACGCATCGCTTGCGCCCAGCGTGATGTTGAATCTGCCAGCATAAGAACGTGAAGTCCCATTTGTCGATAATATTCAGCAAGTGTTACAGCAGTATAAACCGAAGCTTCACGGGAAGCAACGGGCATAGAAGAAGTGTTACATATAATAATGGTTCGTTCCATAAGCGAACGACCGGTTTTAGGATCAGTCAGTTCGGGGAACTCGGTTAATGTTTCAACGACCTCACCTGCACGCTCACCGCAAGCAGCGATAATAACGATATCGACATCCGCATATTTTGAGGTGGTGTGTTGCAATACGGTTTTACCTGCACCAAACGGTCCGGGGGTACAATAGGTTCCACCTTTTGCTACCGGGAAAAAGGAGTCGATAAGGCGCACCTTCGTCTCCATCGTTTCAACAGGCGCTAATCTCTCGCTGTAGCATTTTACAGCACGTTTTACAGGCCACTTAAAAGACATAGATACAGAAATTTCACGGCCTCGTTCATCTGCTATGATCGCAATGGTTTCTTTAACGGTATATTCGCCCTTGTCGGCAATGGATTTTATCGTATAGTTTCCAAGCAGATAAAAGGGTATGAAGATTTTATGCGTAAACGGACCTTCGGGAACCGTACCGATGTATCCACCTGCACGAACGGTATCGCCAACATTGGCAGTCGGTGTGAACTCCCATTTCTTTTTGGTATTAAGTCCGTCTGCGTAAATTCCTCTCTCTAAAAACCAACCTGCCTGCTCAGCTAAAACAGGAAGCGGATTTTGCAGTCCATCATATATCTGACCAAGCAAACCGGGGCCGAGATCTGCGGATAGCATATCTCCCGTAAATTCCACTTCGTCTCCGCATTTGATGCCATCGGTCATTTCGTAAACCTGCACTTGAGCAACATTACCTTTTATGCGGATAACTTCGCTTTTTAAAGCGG
>CADBJA010000003.1 GCA_902794945.1 Oscillospiraceae bacterium | reverse complement strand
CCCGTTTGATAGATGAAAAGAGAATATCTATTCTGCGCATATTTAAGCCAAATTTGGATGAAATCTAAACTAATATAATCAAGTGCGAATGTGTCGCCCACTCGCTGACTGCCGACTGCTGACTGCTATCTGCTTAAATTCTAATTTAGCCACCCGCAAGGGGTGGCATAAATTAGAATTTAAATATCGTACTTTTCTTTAATCCTTGTAAATCGTTTGTTCATCGGAATGAATATCAGCGCGCACAGCACGGCGTTGAACACCGCGTGGGGGATATTGAAGAGCAAACCGGCGCCGAATACACTCAGCGCACTGCCGAAAGTCATCCCGTCGCCAAGTGTCATCACGGTCCACGCATCGGTAATAATGCTGAATAAAAACGCGCTCACCGCCGAAAACGGCACGGCAAAGTAAATGCTTTTTAGCGGTTTTATTTTACCGCACAGCCCTGCTAACAGTCCAATCATACCCCAAGCAAACATTTGCCACAGAGTCCACGGTCCTTGTCCCATCACCATGTTGGAAACAAGAGCAGAAAGTGCGCCGGTTAAAAATCCGCTTTCGGGGTTATAACAAAGTCCCATCAGTACCACAATCACCGTCACCGGCTGTACATTCGGTATAAATCCGAAAATAATTCTGCCGATACTGCCGATGGCAACCATCACCACAACAGGTAAGAAAGTGGAAAGCGGCAATTTCTTTTTTTCAATTAAAAAGAAGATGGCAACCAGTATCGCTCCAATCACAAAGTAAGAGATTAAGAGTGCTTTATCCATCCGCTTTCACCTCCGCTTCTTTCACATCAAATACCTCTATCGGTACTTCTTTCACAACACTGTATAAAGAGGTTTCGGCATATTGCGGGAAATATACATCTCGCTCATACTTTGTCAATTTACCCTCTTCCATAAGTGAAACGGTATGTGCCGTGTTATAAATAAAGTCAGGCGAGTGCGAAACGATGACAAATGAAAATTCCTTTTGTGCTAAGTCTTTTAAGATGAAAGACAGTTCTTCGATACTGTTTTTATCAAGGTGTTTTTCGGGCTCATCTAAGAGCATAATGCGTTTGCCGATTAAAATAAGTTTAAACAGTGCCGCTTTGGCGCGCTCACCGCCCGACAGGTCAAGCGGGTTTTGCCCGAGAAGCGGTTTTAAATCTGCAAAAACAGGGTATCGGGCAAACATCTGTTCCATACGGCTTTCATCGCAGTGGTTTTTTTGCATCACATAGCGGTAGTCCTCTAATAAACTGTCCTTTAAAAAAGAGTAAACCGGGTTTTGTGCCAAATAACCGAGGGTATAACCGTTCTCGATTTGAACGGTACCGGCTTCAGGCTTTAAAAAAGAACAAATCAAATGAATGAATGTGGATTTTCCGACGCCGTTTTTACCGCAGATAAAGGCGATTTCACCCTCCTGCAATGTGAAGGAAAGATGATTTAACACCGGCGTGCTATCGTATGAAAACGCAATATCCCGACATGCAATCCGTGTGTGCCCCCCATGGGAGAACACCGGCAACGGTGTGCTGTGAATTTGCTCTTTTATGGCACGTAAGCCGCTCACCGCCTCTTGCTTGGTGAAAGTGTGCGGCTGTAAGCCGAGTTTATGTTCCAAGGCGACATATTCCGGAAAATTCGGGAAAGCGGGACTGTCACACAAATTTTCTTTTGTGTAGAGTGTATTGTTGCCGTTATCAAAAATCAAGATTTTTTCGCTGTTTTCCAACAACATATCGGTGTGGTGCTCGGCAATCACAATCGCCGTGCCGTTGTTTTTGATGAGCAGCAGTTTTTCTGTGAAGATTTTTTTGGCTTCTTCATCCAATTGCGAAAGCGGCTCATCTAAAAGCAACAAATCCGGCTCCAATATAAAAATAGAAGCGAGCGACAACAGCTGTTTTTCACCGCCGGAGAGGGTAGAGGTATCGCGGTGTTTTAAGTGGGCAATGCCGAACAGATTGAGGATTTCATCTGCCTTGCGCGTGATTTCTTCTTCGGGCAAGCCGGCGTTACAGGCAGGAAAAATTAAATCTTCATAAGCGGAGCGGAAAATCACATTTTTATCGCAATCTTGAAATAAGATTTGGCAGCCGCCGTTTACGGCGATAGTGCCTTCTTTTTTGCCCTTCGGTGCCACATCTTCTTTGATGCAGCGCAAGAGTGTGCTTTTGCCGCAACCGTTTTTGCCGCAAAGCAACAGCATTTGTCCCTTTTCGAGCGATAAAGACAATTGATGAAGAACGGTTTTACCGTTTTTATATGTAAATGTAAAATCATTTACATCTAAAACACTCATTGCTTATCACGCTCCCTTCCGCATACAATCGGGGTGAGGAATAAAAGACCGATTGCCGGCAAACAGACTGCATTGTTATGGATAAATGTGCAGGCAAAAAAGCCCGTAGTAACGGCTAAAAACAGTGCATCATACACTTTAAAGCGGTAGGCTTTTATCACGGTTTTATTCTTGTTGTAATAGCCTTTTGCCGAGAGCGACAATGCTGTGTCAATACTGCCCTCTAACGCGGCGCCTGTAAAGGCTTCAAATATGACAGCATTTGTTTTTAATTTTTGGAACAGGGTGGTATCACCCTCATAAATGCCGTTCATTTTTGCCATGTTTTTGGTCTTTTGGTAGGCATCCGAGAGTAGGTCAAAGTGTTTAAATATCATCGAAATCATCAGTGCGAGTTTCGGAAACATTCTGCCGAATACATACAGAAACTTTTCTTCACTCAAAACATTGCCGACCACCGAAAAAATGAGCATTGTGCTTAAAATTAACATAGCGGAGTACAGCCCGTTCATAATCGCTTCTAAAGTAAAATTAAAGCCCCACAATGTGAACAGTACCGTTTCACCGCCGTGGTAAAAAATCGGATTTAAAATAAACATAAACACCGCGAGAGGTAATGCCCACAGCAGGGTTTTTGCTTTTTTTAAAATCAAAGCGTATATAAACAGGCAAACGAGTATTACCGCAAGTCCCGCACTTTCCGTAGAAAAGCAGGTGACCAGTAATTCTATGAAAAACACCAAAAATGTGACCGGGTGCAGAGCGATGAGTGAAAAATGTTTCATACATGAATATCCTTTTTACACTTTACAACAAAATGCATAAATAAGTATAATTTTTTTTTAATAATATGTCAATGCTTTTTCAATTGACAAAGTGGATTGATTTTGGTATATTATACATAGTTATAATGTAGGTTACTGTAAAATCAAAATGAAAGGTTGGAATGGTTATGAAAAAATATTTAGAGCCGGAATTGACAGTCGTTCGATTTAGTGTTTATGATGTTTTAAATTCTTCTAAACCCTCAACCACCGAGAGAGAGCCTGTTACAGATGACGAGGGGGTTCCGTGGACCCCTTGGTCTTAATCCGCTGAAAAGAGTGAATATTTTAAGGCAGATTTTATCTGCCTTATTTTATTATTTTACTCTCGCATAAAAAATTATTGAAATATTACCGACAGTTTTATCAACGGTCGGCTACTTATTATTAAAAGTTAGGAAGGTATACACTATGAACAGAAGTCAATTTGTCTTTAAACTCATTGATATTTTTATGAATAAGGAACAAAACGAAAAAGTCGAGTATAGCGGTATTCATATCGACAAAGATGTGGCTTACAGCGATTATTCGATGGATACCACCGGTGATATTTATGTGAGAGAAGATTTGCTCCAAAAAGGCGATAAACTGCCCGTTGTGCTCAACATTCACGGCGGCGGTTTTGTAATGGGCGATAAAAAGTACCGTTACGGCATCTCCTCCTGGTGGGCAGATAAGGGCTATATCGTTTACAATATCTCCTACCGTTTATCACCCGATGTGTATTTTCCCGAAAATTTGGTGGATTTAGTAGATGCACTCAATTACTTAAAAGTGCTTGCAAAAGAGTACCCGATGGATTTAAATAAACTCGTGATTACCGGTGACTCTTCGGGCGGTTATTCCGCAGCGTATTTAACGGCACTGGCGTTTAATGATGATTTGAGAAAGAAACTGATTGAATTAAGCGGTATTGAGATTGCACCCGTAGAACTCAAACCCGCCTTGTGCGCACCGTGTTGCGGTATTTACGATGTGGAAACACTGCTCAAAACCAAAATGCCGTTCAAACTCATTCCCGTTACGGCAAAAACCTACACCGGTTATAATATCAGTAATGATTTAAGCAATATTAAGAATTATGCGTTATACGATTACATCAGTCCCATTAATTTTGTAACAAAAGATTGGTGTAAGGTGTTTATGATTTGGACCTGGTCGGATTTGATTTGTATTGACCAAGGGCGGCCGATGTACAATGCGATTTGCCGTAAAATCGGCAAAAAGAATATCGGTTATTATACTGCCGATGGCATTATGAACAACCATTGTTTCCACTTGAATCAGACAACGGAAGAATCCAAAAAAGCATTAGCGGCGTTAGAAAAATTTGCAGCCGATGCGTTAGAACTGTAATCAAAAAGGCTTTGCTTTGCAAAGCCTTTTTTTGAACCGTCTGCAGGCGCACTTTTAAGGCACAAGGGACAAGTAGGGCTCGCCTTGCTCGCAGAGAAGAGAGAAAAGAGAAGAGAGAAGAGTGGTGGGCGGGACACCCGCACCCGATTTCAAGTAATAAGTAATAGTGAACAGTGAATAGGTAAGGGCGAGGCACTCGCACTCGTTCCGCTTCGCTCTATTTAATTGGTTGGAGTTCGCGTCAGCGAACAAATCTTGGTAGATTTGACGGTCTATGATTTACCAATTAGTAGCCTCCCTCTGATGAGGGAGGTGGCACACGATTGGTGTGCCGGAGGGAGAGAATTTACAATGCGAAGCATCGCTTCGCCACCACAATTCCTCATTCCTAATTCCTCATTACTCGCGAAGCGAGTTCGCTATTTATTGACATTCCTCTTTAATAATGTTAATATTATTTAGTATGTTTTAATATTATATAATTTTATATAAAGGGGTTTTATTTATGGCAGTAAAAGCACTTAAATTCGGCGGCAGTTCTCTTGCGAGCGCTGCACAGTTTCAAAAAGTAGCCGAAATCATAAAGGCGGATGACAGCAGGCGTTATGTGGTCGCTTCGGCACCCGGCAAACGCTTTGCGGATGATATTAAAGTAACCGATATGCTTTATGAATGCTTTAAAGCAGCAAGAAAAAAGCAGGATATTGAGCCGATTTTTGCCAAAATCGAGCAACGCTACAATGAGATTATTGCCGAACTCGGGTTGGATTTTTCACTCGATGAAGAATTTGCAAAAATTAAATTTGCCATTTCTCACCATGTGGGTGAAGATTATACGGCATCAAGAGGTGAGTATTTAAACTCGATGATACTTGCAAAGTATTTGGGGTATGATTTTATTGATGCGGAAACCGGCATTTTCTTTAAAGACAACGGCACTTTTGATGCAGAACACACGAATGATGTGCTGTCGATAATTTTAAAAGAGCACGAAAGAGCGGTGATTCCGGGCTTTTACGGCACCATGCCCAACGGCACCATTAAAACCTTCTCCCGCGGCGGTAGTGACATTACCGGCAGTATCGTGGCAAGAGCGGTAGATGCCGAGGTGTATGAAAACTGGACCGATGTATCGGGGATGCTCATGGCAGACCCGCGCATTGTGAAAGACCCGAAGGTGATACAGGTTATCACCTATGCGGAGTTGCGCGAACTCTCTTATATGGGCGCCACCGTATTGCACGATGAGGCGATTTTCCCGGTGCGTGAGGCGCGCATTCCGATTAATATTCGCAATACCAATGCGCCGGAGGATAATGGTACGATGATTGTGCCCTTTGCCGACAAACCGAATGAAAACATCATTACCGGCGTGGCAGGCAGAGTAGGC
This sequence comes from Oscillospiraceae bacterium, assembly GCA_902794945.1. Classification (GTDB taxonomy): domain Bacteria; phylum Bacillota; class Clostridia; order Oscillospirales; family Acutalibacteraceae; genus RUG714. The sequence continues at coordinate 21,561 of CADBJA010000003.1, read as the reverse complement.
TTCTCTATCATTAATATTGATAAAAGTATGATGAACTCCGAAGTCGGTTTCGGTAAAAAGATATTGAAAGTTATCGAAAACCACGATATTTGTTTTGAGCATTTACCCTCGGGCATTGATACGATGAGCGTAGTGGTCTCTACTGCCGATATTGAGGGCATTCGTGAAGATGTGGTCAATGAGATGTTCCGCAAAACGAAGGCGGATTTCATTAATATAGAGGATGGGTTGGCGCTCATTGCGGTGGTCGGTCGTTCTATGGTACAGCAGGTCGGTACCGCCGGCAGAGTATTCACCGCGCTCGGCAATGCCGGTATTAACATCAAAATGATTGACCAGGGGTCAAGTGAGCTTTCTATCATCATCGGTGTGAAAGAAGAAGAGTATGCCAAAACGCTTGAGGCAATTTACGTTGAATTTGTAAAGGATTAATATGAGCAAACAAAGCGATAAAGAAATAAAACTTCAAAGAGAAAAAGCAACCAAAAAAGTCACTTATATCGGTGCCGCCATTGGTCTTTTGGTGGTTGCCGTTATCGCTTTTGTGATTTGGTTTGTGAATTTTATCCCAAACAGTACGGTGTATACGGTAGGCGATTATGAAGTAAAGCGAGATTTATATACCTGCGTGTATTACTATGATACCATGGCTTCGCAAAAGTGGGCGGATTACGGGTTTGACATCACCAAAGACCCGTATGAGCAGACGTTTGACAATTACGCAAACGGAAAAAAGTTTGACACTTGGGGCGCTTATTTTGAGGATTTGACGGACAACACATTAAAGTTTATGGTTGTGATGAACGATACTGCCGAGAAGGGCGGTTATACTTACCCCAAAGAGGTGGAGTCACACATCGCGACCGAGCTTTCCGGCATTGAAAAAGAAAAAGGCAATGCCAAGTCGTTTAAGGATTATATGCTCGAGAACTTCGGCGCGCCGATTGAAAAAGACACGTTTACGCAGTATTTGACACTGTATTATCGCTCCACGGATTTTTATAAACACATTACCGAGAATAAGGCATTATTTCAAAAATATATCGGTGTGAATGCTGCTTCGTTTGAAAAGACTTACCAAAGCCATAAAGATGAGATTGATGTGGTCAGTTTCCGTTATTGTTTTTTGCCACACACGGCAGAAAACACGGCAAAGGTAAATGCACTCAAAAATGTTTCGAGTGAAAAAGAATTTCGCTCGTTGTGCAATACCTATGCCGCGAATGAAACATACACGGCGAATGATAAATCGCTTTATACCAATATGTCTTTAAAGAGAATCAATACACTTACCAAAAGTAAAATTGCCGCGTATTTAAGCGATGCCGGCAGCAAAGCGGGTGATGTGTTCACGGCAGTGGGCACCACCAAAGGTGATGCCTATACCGATATTGTATATTTGGTAAAACCGCGCGGTAAAGATACAACCGCCTATCACGAGAGCGAAGTGCAAAATTGGGAGTTTGCGGCGATGGGCGTGATGCTTGAAGATTACTATGCGCGTGAATATAAAACCGAACTGAGCGAAACGGGAATAGCGAACTTTAAAAAGAGTATGATTATTCCCGAGGGGTAAATAAAAAAGGATGAAAAAGTACACAGGTTCTTTACTGCTTGTGCTCTGCGCCTTTATTTGGGGAACGGCGTTTGTGGCACAGGCGGATGCGGCGGAAAGTATTCCGCCGTTTACATTCAGTGCGTTGCGCTCGTTTGTAGGTGCGGCGGCACTGGGTATCTTTTTACTCGTGCGGCGTAAAGTACAACCGAACCACGAAAAAACGAATTTTAAAAAATTAATCACCGCCGGCATCATCTGCGGGGTGGTACTCACCATCGCTATGAATTTGCAACAAGTCGGCATCAGTGTGTATCCGGACACGGTGAACAATGTGCCGGGGCGTTCCGGCTTTTTAACGGCGATGTATGTGGTGCTTGTACCCATCGGCGGCATTTTCTTTCGCAAAAAGGTGCACCCTTTGGTTTGGCTGGCAGCCGTACTCGCCGTCATTGCACTGTGGCTGTTATGTTTAAAAAACGGCTTTGGCGGCATCTATCTCGGCGATGTGTTGATGTTTATTTGTGCGCTTGCGTTCACGGTGCATATCATCACGGTGGATACGCTTGGCGCACAGGCAGACGGCGTGCTGCTCTCTTTTGTACAGTTTTTGGTTGCCGGTGTCATCAGTGCCGTTATCGGCTTCATTTTTGAACTGCATATCGGTATGAAAACCATCGGTGCCGCGTGGCTGCCGATACTCTATGTCGGCGTGCTTTCAAGCGGTGTGGCATACACCTTGCAGATTGTAGGGCAAAAGAAGACAGAGCCGGCAGTGGCATCCATCGTAATGAGTTTAGAGAGCGTGTTTGCCGTTCTCGGCGGTTGGGTGGTCTTTGGTGATGTACTCAGCGGCAGAGAAATCGGCGGTTGTGTTTGTATGGTTGCCGCCGTGATATTGGCACAAGTGCCGCAGTTTATAAATAGGAAAAAAGTAAAAGAGGGATAAAATGAGTATTGCAGGTAAACTGATTTCGGCAGCGGTGGCTGCCGGTGCCGCCGTAGCAGTCGGTTACGGGTTAAAAAAACTGGAAAGCAAAGTGCAAAGCACCCTTCAAAATGAGGGCGCAGATGCACCCGAAAAAGAAGTTATCGGCACGGCAAACCCGCATATCCGTTTAAAAAAGAGCGGAACAAACGACTGGAGTTATGTGGTGCGCAATAAAGGCATTATAAAAGAAAGCGAAAACAGCCATACTAACGATGTAAGGCAGTTTCACTTTGTGCCGTTAAAAGACGGGGGAACAGAGTTGGAGTTTGACTATAAACCCAAGGGGAAAGAAACTTCTACACATACAATCACCTATAACATTGAAGTGAAAGACGGTAAAATCATTCGTTGCGATGCGGCGGGGGATTTGGAAATGATACAAAAAGAGTAAAATACATTAATTTTCTCTTGACTTTTATACATAAAAGTGCTAATATTAATTTAGCAAAATTAATTTGTATACAAATTAAATGTAAAGGAGATACGATAATGGCAATTTATGATTTTTCCGTAAAAACAAGAAAAGGGGAAGATTTTTCCCTGCAAGCATACGAAGGCAAGGTAATGCTTATTGTGAATACGGCAACCGGTTGCGGTTTTACCCCGCAATATGAAGGCCTTGAAAAGTTGTATGAAAAGTACCACGAGCAAGGCTTGGAAGTGCTTGATTTTCCGTGTAATCAGTTCAAAGGGCAGGCACCCGGCAGTGATGAAGAAATTCACGAGTTTTGCACCTTAAAATACAACACACAGTTTGACCAATTTAAAAAGATTGATGTAAACGGTGAAAATGAATCTCCCTTGTATACATTTTTAAAAGAGCAGGCGCCGCAGGAGGAGATTAAGGGCGTAAAAAATAAATTGGCAATGAAAGCCATCTCCAAACTTTCCGATACCACCAAAAAAGACAGTGATATCAAATGGAATTTCACCAAGTTTTTGGTAGACAGAAACGGCAACGTTGTTAAAAGATATACACCCACCTGCACCCCCGAAGAGATTGAGAAAGATTTGGCAAAACTGTTATAATTATGGATAAATATGATTCATTAAAAATAAAAAATCAACTCTGTTTCCCGCTTTACCTTACGGCGAAAGAGATGACCGGAGTTTATAATCGCAAATTAAAAAATCTGGACTTAACCTATACGCAGTACATTGTGATGATGTACTTTTGGGAGAAAGGCTCCTCTAATTTAAAGGAACTTTCCAAAACGCTGATGCTCGATTCGAGCACCTTAACGCCGATTGTAAAAAAACTGGAGGCAAAGGGATTTATACAAAAACAGCGCTCCGAAAAGGACGAAAGAAATCTGGTGTTAACCCTTACAAAAAAGGGGGAACAACTGAAAGAAGAAGCACTTGATATTCCGTTTGAGGTAGGGCGGTGCGTAGATGTTACGAATGAAGAAATGAAGCAACTGCGCGCCATTACCGCAAAAATACTTATGAATATTCGTAACAGTGCTCCACAAGGAAAATAATGATGTATGATATTATTATCATCGGGGCAGGTCCCGCAGGGTTAAGTGCCGCGATTTATGCAAAGCGCGCTTCCAAATCCGTTTTGGTGTTAGAGGCAAATACCTATGGCGGGCAGATTGTCAACACCCCCGATATTGAAAATTACCCGGTAGAAGAACATATCTCCGGCTTTGAATTTGCTACCAAGTTATATACGCAAGCCACCAATTTGGGGGCGGAACTCAAATTCGAGAGAGCGGTAGAAATTCGTGATGAAAAAGAAAAAAAGGTAGTCCTTACCGCGAAAAATGCCTATGAAGCCAAAGCCGTGATTATTGCAACCGGCGCCGAAAACCGCAAACTCGGTGTAGAGCGAGAAGATGATATGGTCGGCAAAGGCGTATCCTACTGTGCTACTTGTGACGGTGCATTTTACCGCGGAAAAACCGTGGCAGTGGTCGGCGGCGGCAATACGGCGCTTGAGGATGCCGAGTATTTGGCGGATATTGCGGGTACCGTTTACCTCATTCACCGCAGAGATGCATTCAGGGGCGACAGTTCCACCGTAGAAAAACTGCAAAAAAAAGAGAATGTCATTTTTGTGCTCAACAGCACGGTATCCTCCCTTGTGATTGATAAAAAGATTGTGGGTGTTACCGTGAGCAATAAAGAGGGCGAACTCACAAAACTTGATATTGACGGATTGTTTATTGCCGTAGGCAGAATCCCCGAAAACAAGGATTTTGCCGGCGTGATAGCGCTTGATGATGAGGGTTACGCCAAAGCGGGTGAAGATTGCATTACCGCATCAAAAGGAATTTTTGTAGCAGGCGATAACCGCGTGAAAGAAGTGCGCCAACTTGTGACTGCTACGGCAGACGGAGCCGTTGCCGCCACCAATGCGGTAAAATATATCAACTCTTTATAAATTGTTTGCTTTATGCTATAATATACGCAGAGGTGATGTATATGACGGTTGAAAAAAACAATGTAAAGGTGGAAGTGACAAAGCCCACCATCAATTTTGATGCATATGATTTGGAACAGGCGGAAAAAGAGAAACTCGAAAAGCAAAAAAAATTAATCATTGCCACCACGGCACTGACGGGCGCCGCCATCGTTCTTTCAAATATGTACAAATTAAGCAAGAAATTAAAGAAGAAAAAATAACCTTGGCGAAGCCAACAAGCAAAAACTCGTGAAGCTGTCAGCCTCACGAGTTTTTGTTTGCAGTATTCAGTGTTTCGTGTTCAGTGTTCAGCCGCTTCGCAAATGCAAGAATGAAATCGGCGATAAGTCACCTAAAACTGTAAACTGCTTGGTGCGATGTGGGCATCGCACCCTATAAAACATTTTTTCTTTCGGGCGGATAATATCCGCCCCTACCGGTGCCTTGTGCCTTTTACCTTACAATATGGGTATGGGCGAAGCCCATCTAAACGATGTCAACTGTTAACTGATAACTGTAAACTGTAAACTGAACGCTGAAAACTGTTAACTGACAAAAAAGATTTGCGGACTCTTTGAGCCCGCAAATCTTTTTTGTCATGGCCTGACCAATGCAATATTGACCGTTTCACCGCTTTGGGTAACCGTTTTGCCGTAGCCGTACTGTTTGCCGTTTATTTCACAAAATGAATACAGTACAATTGTGCCGTATTTGCCTGTTACACTAATGGTGCCGTTTATCAGCCTGCCGTTGGTGTCATACAAATAGCCTTGCACATCTCCTTCACTTTCCCACTTGCCTTCATAATTAATAAACCATGGTTTTACCGCTACTTTCACCGTATCTTTAGTTGCCGCAACGGTGATGTTGCACAGTTCTTTCACCCCGTCGGAGTATACATAGTAAGCCTTCCACTTGCCGCTGATATCCTGCGGATGGGTGAATAACTGTTCCGCCGTCGGTCGGGGCGCATTCTTAACCCATGTAAAATCTGAAATATACGGCTTGCCGACTTTTGATACATCAATCGTGGATTTGCGTTCGTTTGAAACATCGGTTTTTCGGGTAGTGTCGGGTTCGGTGGTGGTTGCCTCATCGGCAGTGGTATCTTCATAGGGTGGTGCTGTGGTAGAAAAGTCCTCTAATTCCGATACCACTTCCGAGCCGTATTCCACCACGCTGTTGACCACTTTTTTTACCAAAATCACGGTGACGGTGGTGATGATGGCGAGGATGACACCGACAATAATGAGCACTATCGCCCATGTCGGGAATTTTTTCTTTTTCGGTGGCTGTGTAGCGGGGGTGTTCATAGTTTTTTGCGGTGTCACCGGGGGAGCGGTATTTGCCGGTTGGGTTGCTGTCGGCAAGGGCTTGCCCGTTTTGGCACCGCAGTAGGGGCAAAAAGCGCTCCTATCATCAATTTGCTTGCCGCATTGAGCACAATACATGTTATAACTCCTTTCTTCTTAAAAACAAAAGGCCGTATTTGCATACGACCTTTGCTAAACTTATTACGGGTGAATTATTTGCTTTGCATATATTCTTTTACGGCTTCTAATACCGCGTCGGCATCCAAACCGTGAACCATACACGCTTCTTCAAGGCTTTCACCGGCAGAAGCGGGGCAACCGACACAGTGCATACCCTGTTGCATTAAAATCATGGCAATGCCCCGGTCTTCTTTTAACATATCACCGATAATGGTTTGTTTTGTAATTTCCATCGGAAACACTTCCTTTCTATCTGTTTAAAATTAGTATTAACAAATTAATCGTTTTGAACCTTTTGTTTCATAAACGCTTCAATCTCTTTTTGCTCTTTTTTGTTGATGGTGTAGAAATATACCGGAATACAACTTAAGAGCGTGCAAATACCGGGAATGAGCCACTGCGCCGCCAAAATGGTGTTAGGCACCACCGGGTGCGCCAAACCGTAAGCGTAAGCATCGTGCGCTTGATAGCCGCAAAGACCGACAAGGAAAATGGCAACGGCTACCGAGAAAGCGTTAGAAACTTTTACGCCGAGCGAGAATACCGCATACTGTGTACCCTCGGTGCGTTTGCCGGTTCTCATTTCCTGGTAATCAACGGTTTCGGCAAGCATGACCATCGGCGTAAAGCCGTGTGTGCCGAACATAAAACCGATGAAGAATTGGTATAAAACAGCCGCGATTAACGAACGGAATACGCCACTCGGACCTCCAATCACATAAAGCACATACGAAATGGTTGAAACCGCAAAACCGTAAATGCCGAAAATGAAGTAGGTCTTTTTCACACCCAATTTCGCATTAATTATTGGCACGGTCACGATACTGACCACACTGCCGATGGTGGAACCGATACCCAAAATAATCGGTAAATTTTCACCGGAAAGGGTAATGCCGGCAAACTCGATTTTATCAAACAGAACGCTTGCCGCCTGCACGCCGACACTCATACCCATATTTCTGCCGAAGCCGAGCATCAAAAGCAAAAATACCATCACGAGGTTGCGGTTGCTCTTCATTTCCACAAACATCGCTTTGAAACTCATTTTGCTCGGCGCACTCTTCACCACTTCTTTAGAGCCTTTAATAAGTGCCAAGTAGCAAAGAAGTCCGACTATATCAATGAAAACAGCGGTAATTAAATACTCTTTTTCGGTGATGACATCGCTTTTTGTAAACACACAAATAATCGGAATCACAAGCCCGGGTGCCGCCAGACCGATGGTTTTCATAAAATTGGAAATACCGGCTGCGGTGTTGCGTTCCTCCGCACTCGGCGTGATGAGTGCGAGCATACCCTGGCTGGGAATATCCGCAAAACTCATTGCCACATTCCAAATAATGGTGGTAATGGTGATGTAAACATACATTAACGCATTGGAAGTAAAGTTGATTTTTACAAAAATAAGCGTTGTAAAAATTGCTAACGGTAAGGCGCTCATCGCCACAAAGGGTTTCATTTTACCGCTTTTAAAATGAGAGCGGTCAATAATGTTGCCGATAATCGGATCGGCAAAAGAACTGATTAATTTTGCCACCAAAATAATGATGGCGCAAATCATCAAATCCGCACCCAACACACTGGTATAAAATTGTGATTGGTAGGAGTTGATGTAACCGATAAAGAACTGAATACCGAAAATACCAAGTCCGTAAACAATCGCCTTACCGAAGGTAAGGGTTTTGTCTGTCTTTTTTGCCATATAAATTCACCCCTCATAAATGTTTGTATATGTAATTATAATATCACAATAAAAAGGCAATTACAATATTTTTTGTTGATAATCGACTTGTTTTATTGTATAATGAAAAAGATAATTCGTGATGGGAGAAAAATCATGTTTTTTGAGAAGTTAAATGCATATGACAGCGAGGTATTTGCCTGCTGCGAAAAAGAGTTAAACCGTCAACGGGGCAATATTGAATTAATTGCTTCCGAAAATGTGGTATCCGAAGCCGTCTTGTTAGCCGCGGGCAGTGTTTTAACCAACAAGTATGCCGAAGGTTACCCCGCAAAGCGCTATTACGGCGGTTGTGAATTTGTGGATGAGGTAGAGAATATTGCGCGTGAGAGGGCCAAAAAACTCTTTGGCGCAGAGCATGCCAATGTGCAACCTCACTCCGGTGCCAATGCCAATTTAGCCGTCTTTTTTGCGCTCTTGCAACCGGGTGACACGGTGCTTTCGATGTCCCTTGCCGGCGGCGGTCATTTATCCCACGGTTCTCCCGTCAATATTTCAGGTAAATATTTTAATATTGTACCGTATTCGGTAGATGATAACGGTTTTATTGATTATGATGAAGTAAAGCGTTTGGCACTCGAGCATAAGCCGAAGTTGGTGCTTGCCGGTGCTTCCGCTTACCCGCGCGTGATAGATTTTAAAAAGTTTCGTGAAATTGCCGATGCGGTCGGTGCCTATTTTATGGTAGATATGGCGCATATTGCCGGTTTGGTCGCGGCAGGGCTACACCCGAGCCCGGTGCCGTATGCCGATGTGGTGACCACCACCACTCACAAAACCTTGCGCGGTCCGAGAGGCGGGATGATACTTTGTAAAGAGGCACTCGCCACGCAGATTGATAAAGGCATTTTCCCCGGCACACAGGGCGGCCCGCTGATGCATATTATCGCCGCCAAAGCGGTGGCGTTGGGTGAAGCGTTACAACCCGCTTTTAAAACCTACCAAGAGCAAATTGTGAAAAACGCGGCAGCGCTCTCAAAAGCATTGCTCGCAGAGGGGTTTGACCTTGTTTCGGGCGGTACCGATAACCACTTAATGCTTGTGGATTTAAGAAAGTTAAACATCACCGGTAAAGCGTTTGAAAAAAGGCTCGATGAAGTGCATATCACCTGCAATAAAAATTCCATCCCGAATGACCCGCAAAAACCGTTTGTAACAAGCGGTGTCAGACTCGGTACACCGGCGGTCACAAGCAGGGGCTTTAAAGAAGCGGAGATGGAAAAAATTGCACATTGGATGAAATTGGTCGCAACCGATTTTGAGGCAAATAAAGCACTTGTTTCCAAAGAAGTGAGCGCCCTTTGCGAACAATTCCCGATTTATTAAATACAAATAAAAAACGGTTTCACCGGTTTAAGTCCGGTGAAACCGTTTTTCTATTTTATTTCTTCTAAAATGTGATTTCCAGCGGATAGTATCACTAAAACCGAACCTGTATGCACTTTTAGCACCGCTTTTTCACCGATAAATTCATTGCTCACGCCAAGCGGAAAATCTTCACGGAGTATACCGTGCTCAAGGGTGTACTTTAAACCGTATTCCGAAATAACGGCATCGCCTTCTACCGCAAAAACCGAAAGAAAACCGGTACAATCTTTGTCAAAGTTTATCCCTTTACAGGTGACGGTTGCCACCTCTTCTTTATCCGTTAAATATCCTGTAGCACCATGCTTTGCAAGGTAAGTGAGGGTTTGTATGTTTGCCACCGTGTGCGAAAGGCGACCGCCTGTACAGCCGAAGAAGATGAATGTTTGAAATCCTTTTTCCAATCCGTATTTTACGGCGGCGATGGTGTCGGTATCATCTTTGATTTTGGGCAGTGTAATCACATTTTCACCCGTTAACGGGTGCCCTAACGAGTCGAAATCACCGATGATAACATCCGGCTGTAAGCCCTGTTTTTCACAGGCATTGATGCCGGCATCGGCGGCAATAATAAATGCATTCTCGGGCGCTTTTTCCGCACCGAAGTATTCGCCGGCACCGAAAATGCAACATACTTTTTCTTTCATTTCATTTGTCCTTTAAAGATTTTCTTCATTTTATCATATTTAATTTATAAATACAACCGATGTTTTACTTGATATATTATATATAAATATGGTAAAATAAATTTAATTGTAATGTATTCTTTATTGGAGTTGTATTATGAGCAGAAGAAAAAAACAAAGTAAAAAAAAGGTCATTATCATCGTGGCAGTGGTTGCTGCGGTGCTTATCGGCGTGCTCGTTGCGGGTTTGGTACTTACTAAAGATAAAAGTGCTGATGTCGCTACCGTGCAAGCCGTTTCCAAAATCTGCGCTTCGGGCAATGCCGCCGGTATCGGCAATGTGTATGCCGGCACGGTGGAGAGCCAAAAGGTAGTCAATGTCAATGCCAACACTTCTTACAAAATTGCCCGTACCTATGTGAAAGTCGGCACTGTGGTCAAATCGGGCGATAACCTCTTTACTTATGATATGACCGAAAATGCCATGCAGGCAAAGCAGGCACAGCTCGATATTGAAAAACTGCGCAACAATGCCGAGGCATTGCAAGAAGAACTCTATCAACTGATGGAAGAACGTGAAGAAGCCTCCAGCAGTGAAAAAGATACATACTCCATTCAAATTTTACAAAAGCAAAATGAAATCAAGCAAAATGCTTATGATATTGAATCCAAACAATTGGAACTGACCAACTTAAATGAAGAAGCCGCCGAGGCGACCGTGACCGCCCCCATCGCCGGTGTGGTGCGTGAGATTAAAGATTTAAGCGCTTCTTCCGCTTCCAATGTGTATATCACTATTATGGCAACGGGTGACTACCGCATTCAGGGTGTGATTAACGAACAGAATATAGATGATATTCAACTCGGTGAAAAGGTCGTTATTCATTCCAGAACAAATGAGAAAACCTGGTACGGCAAAATCAGCGAGATTGATAAAGACAACCCGATTTATAAAGATGAAAACAGCGCAACCGCCTCCACAGATTATGCGTTTTATATCACTTTAAATACCACCAAAGGGTTAATGCTCGGCGAGCATATTTATATTGAAAAAGATTTGGGGCTGACGGCGGACGGCAGTATGCAGTTGCCCTCGTACTACATTATGGGTGCCGATACCGAACAGCCGTATGTATTTGCCGACAAGGGCGGCAAAATTGAGCGCGCCTATCTTACTCTCGGCGAATATAATAAACAAACCAATACCTATGTTGTTAAAAGCGGCTTGGAACTGACGGATTATATCGCATACCCCGATGCTTCGGTGCGCATCGGTATGCAAACATCCAGAGAAAAAGCATAATGCAGGCACACGGGAGTACGAAGATGATTATTGATATTAAGCATTTATATAAAGATTATCACCTCGGTAACATCACGGTGCCGGCACTCAAAGATGTTTCGTTCAGTGTGGCGGAAGGGGAGTACCTTGCTATTATGGGGCCCTCCGGTTCCGGTAAATCTACGCTGATGAATATTATGGGACTGCTCGATAAACCCACTGCCGGTGAGTACGAGCTTGCGGGCGAAAACACCTTGCTGTTAAACGAAAAGCAACTTGCCGCCATGCGCAACCAAAAAATCGGTTTTGTGTTTCAGCGTTTTCATCTGCTTCCGAGCGATACGGCGCTGCAAAATGTGATGTTGCCGCTGACCTATGCGGGCATTCCCGCAGCAAAGCGCAAAGAGATGGCGAGCGAGGCACTCCAAAAAGTCGGTCTGTCCGACAGAATGGATTTTAAGCCCAACCAACTCTCCGGCGGTCAAAGCCAGAGGGTGGCGATTGCGCGCGCCATTGTTACCAAACCCGCCATTTTATTTGCGGATGAGCCGACAGGCTCACTCGATTCCGAAAACGGCGCGCAGATTATGGAACTGTTTCGGATGCTCCACGAAGAGGGCGTGACCATTGTGATGATTACCCATGAGCGGGAGATTGCCGAGCACGCCGAGCGCATTCTCTATATTTATGACGGCAAAATCAGTGAAAACGAGAGGGGCGTGAAAGATGCGTAAAAGCAAAAAAAGCACGGTTACATTTATCGTAGTCGCCGCCCTTATTATCGCGGCGCTAATTGCCCTACTCATTTTTCTGAAACTGAAGCCTGCGTCCACCCAAAACGTGTATCAGGTCAGCGATTTGATGATGAGTTCTTCTCGTGACAGCAATGTCACCAAAGGCACGGTGACCAACAATCTCTCCCAAACTGTGAAACTGCAGGGGGAGGAAAAAGTCGGCGCGGTGTATGTTTCGCGCGGTGATACTGTTTCTATCGGCGATAAACTGTTTACCTATGATTTGCGCTCTTTGCAGTTGGAATTAAGTAACAAGCGCCTTGCGGTAGAAAAAGCCAATGTCAATATCTACGGTGCGCAAAAAGAACTTGAAAAATTAAAGAATACCGAGCCGATTGAGGAACCGACGGACGACGATGAATATACACCCGAGGAAGAAAGCGGCGATGTGAAATCTATTCTTAACACCACGGTGGACGGTACGATGAAAGCCTACGAGGGCAACGGCACCAAAAAGCACCCGTATACCTACCTTGTGGCATCGGGCGCAACGATTACCGCCAATTATATGAAAGCGCGCTGTATTGAGCGCCCCGCAAAGCGCTATGAGGTACTCGAATACCGTGAAGATAATAAAAAAGCGGGTGTGCTTATTTATAAAATTTTGCTCGTGTTTAAGATGGACGGCACCTTTGATTTTGCCCTCTCCCAAACGGAGGACGGTTTCAAAATTGATGTCGGGGAGGACGGCTCCTATACACAAAGTCAACTGACTTATGCCATCAACCAAAAGCAAATCGAAATCAGCAATTACGAGTTAGATAAACAGTATGCCGAAACCGAATATGCCAGCGTGCAAAATAAGATTAAAAATGCCACCGTGTATGCGTCGGTAGAGGGCACGGTGAAAACCTTAAACGACCCGAAACAGGCAAAAACCACGGGTGACGCCTTTATTCAAATCATCGGTAAGAGCGGCTATTATGTGCAGGGTTTTATCAGCGAACTGCAACTCGCAGATGTGCAAAAGGGCTCTATCGTGCGCATTAAAAGCATTGCCGATAATGTGAATTGTAACGGGAAAATTGTGGGTGTTTCCACCTACCCCGGTGAAGCGAAAGATGTGAGCAATGCGGGGAATGACAATGTGTCATATTACCCCTTTACCGTGTCCGTTTCGGCAGCACAAAATTTAAAAATCGGCGATGAAGTAGAGATTAATCTGCAAGAAAATGCCGAAGATATTCACTATATTTTAAAATCTTTTGTACTCAGTGAAGACGGTAATTACTATGTCTATATGGAAGGGGCAGACGGGAACCTCAAAAAGCAACAGGTAGAAACCGGCTTAACCCTTTACGGTGAGTATATCGAAATCACCGCCGGTATTACCGAAAAAGATTGGCTTGCTTTCCCCTATACCAAAGGCATAGCAGAAGGCGCCGCCACCAAACATTCCACGCAAAAGGAATTGTTTGGTGAGATGTATTAAAATAAACCTTTTAATGCCTCCCCTTGTGAGGGAGGGTGCCGACAAAGTCGGCGGAGGGGTAGTCCAAACTTCAAACCTTTTAACGCCTCCCCTTGTGAGGGGAGGGGGACCGCTTGCGGTGGAAGGGTAGTATACAACAAAGGAAAAATCCATGGAAGACATTAAACTTGCATTACGAGGAATATGGGCGCATAAGTTGCGCTCGGTGTTAACAATGTTGGGCATTATCATCGGTATTGCCTCTATTATTGCGATTGTTTCCACCATTAACGGCACCAATGAGCAGATTAAGAAAAACCTAATCGGTGATGGGTCGAATGCCGTGAAAGTATCTTTATATAATCAAGATTATGAAATGGATTTTGCCGTGCAAACCGCACCAAACGGTGTAAAATATATGGATAAGAGCGTACTGCAAAGCATTGAAGATTTGGAAGAAGTGGAACTTGCCTGTACCTACCATAATCGCAATGCCTATTCCAATATTTATTATCAAAACACTTCTCTTGCCGGCGGCACTCTTATCGGTTCGGATATGAAGTATTTAGAGGTCTATAATTACGAAATCGGCAAGGGCAGAGGCTTTTCGGATGACGATATCGAAACCCGAAAAAAAGTTGCGATTATTGACGATAAAACGGCGGAAAACATCTTTCCGAATGCGGTTGCCATCGGCAAAATTATTGAGATTGAAAAAGAGCCGTTCACCGTTATCGGCGTGATGAGTAAAAAGGATGAATTTGCGCCCACCATTAATAATATTCAAGATTATTATACCTATAAAACCGACTATACTTCCGGCACGGTGCTCATTCCCGACAGTTGTTGGCCGACCGTGTATCAGTTTGATGAACCGCATTTTGTGGCGGTTAAGGCAGTCAATACCGACAGTATGACCGCTGCCGGCAATAAAACGGCAGAACTGCTCAATGACCATTATCATTTAGATGCCGACACGGTCTATAAAGGCAGTTCCGTGATGGAGCAGGCAAAGCAAATTCAAGCGCTCAGTGAAAGCACCAATAAACAATTGGTGTGGATTGCCGCCATTTCACTGCTTGTCGGCGGTATCGGCGTGGTCAATATTATGCTCGTATCGGTTACGGAGCGTACCGGTGAAATCGGGCTAAAGAAAGCCCTCGGTGCGGTCAAATCCCGCATTTTAATCCAGTTTTTGGTCGAGGCAGCCGTTCTTACACTGCTCGGCGGTATTTTAGGTGTCGGCGCCGGTGTTATCTTGTCTATTATCATCGGCACGGTATCGGAGGTGCCTATTCTTATCAGCCCGTGGAGTATTGTGCTATCGGTCGGCGTATCGGTAGTGATTGGTCTTGTGTTCGGGTTACTTCCCGCCATCAAAGCCAGCCGCTTAGACCCGATTGTGGCTTTGCAGAGAAGAGATTAGAATTTATGCCGCCCGAAAACGGGCGGCATAAATTCTAATTTAGCGCACTAAGCGTGCACTAAATAAATAAAAAATAAGAAATAAAAAATAAAAGTTGAGGGCGGGACACCCGCACCCGTTTCGCTTCGCTCTAATAAATAAGAGAGCAGATATTCCACTTTGAGTTATTGTTTTAAAAATGGTGTAGATACGCACTTTCTATGCCTCCCTTGTGCAAAGGGAGGTGGGTGCGAAGCACTCGGAGGGATTGTTTTTTCAATCGGGTGCGGGTGTCCCGCCCTTCACTCTTATTTCTTATTTTTTATTTCTTATTTTGCGAACGCAGTGAGCAGATAAATTAGAATTTAGTTCACTAAATTCAAAAAAACAGAGGCGCTGCCTCTGTTTCTTGAATTATATAATAATCAGTATTCCAATGGCGATTGCCGCCAAAATAATAGCACCGCACACAATGCCTGCAATGATGGCGGCTTTTTTTAATTTCGGGTTGTGGTCGGGTTCGTCACCCTCCACGCCGTCGTGAAAATTTTCATTAATCATCGCCGCTTTTTGTTCAAACACTTCTTCAATGCCGACAACGTCTTGGGTATGGCTATCGTCCTCTTCTTGTATGCCTTTATCCGAAAAAACATCTTCAAACTCGGTGGGCGGGGCTTGCGGTGTGAGCAGTTCTTTTTCTTCGCGTTCTTGCTGTGTTAACGCATCTTCTTCTGTAATGGGTTTGCCTATTTTTGCGGCAGGTTTTTTTAAGTTAACATGCTTTGTTTTATCTAACGAGAACTGAATAGTACCTTCGCTCTCGGTTGTTTTATTCTCTATATCACTCATAAATACTCCACACTAAAGTGCATCTGCGTATGCACTTTTATGAAATCATCACACTGTTTAATAGAAATTTATTTTACCAAAAATACGCGCATAAGTCAATGCGATTTTTCGCTGTGCGGCAAACACACAGATGTATATTAACACTACATACAAAAAAGCACCTAATTATTTATTGAAAATATACAAAAAAGATTGACACTAAAATCGCTTGGTGTTATACTTAATTTGTTAATAAAATTAGTAAGATATATATTTATATTTTTCTTTTTGAAAGCAGGGGTTATTTGGAAAAGAGAGAAAGAAATAAGCGGATTATTATTTGTGTGACTGCCGTTTTGGTGGTGGCAACCGTGGTGGTATTTGCCGTTGCCGGCGGTAAAGGTAGCAAAAAAACAGCCGCCGAGAGCAAAAAAACAACCGTCTCTACCACAAAAGTAACTACCACTAAACCGACAACGACCGAACCGACCACGGTCGATGCCAGAGGCAGTACCGACAGTGTCAAAAAAATGATTGCACTGTGTTTTGACGATGGTCCGGGTACCGATTCTACAAAAAAGTTGGTAGAAGGGCTTAAAAAACGAGGCGCAAAGGCAACTTTCTTTGAACTCGGGCAGATGATTGAAGAAAATCCCGATATGTGCAAACTCGTTGCCGATTCCGGTTGCGAAATCGGCATTCACGGCTTTACGCACACCGACTTTAAGCAATTAGGCGTGAGCGGTATGGAGAAAGAAGTAAACGATACCGCGGCACTTATCAAAAAATATACCGGCAAGCAACCCACACACCTGCGCCCGCCCTACGGCAGTTATAATGATGAACTGCAAAAGAAAATTATGGATATGGGCTACGATATGATTATGTGGAATGTAGATACCGTTGATTGGAAAACGAGAGATGCTTCCGCAGTGTGCAACGCCATTGTGAGCAACGGGGCAGACGGCGGCGATATTCTCTGTTTGCACGATATTTACGGCACCACGGCAGACGGGGTGCTGCAAGCGATTGACCAATTGAGTGCCAAGGGCTATCAGTTTGTGACCATCAGCGAACTTGAGGCAGCGAGAGATAAGTTTGTTGCCGGCAGAATTTGGTTGAGCGCACACGAGTTTTATGACTACGGTTCTAAAGAGAATGTGGCAAAGGCTTCTTTATCGACCACCGCAGTGGCAACCTCTAAAGATGCCAACGGCAATACCGTAACCGTGCAAAGTAGCGGCAAGCAGGATGCCACCGATGTGGAGATTACCTGGCCGGATGATGCGACCACCAAAAAAGCAGGGTAAATACCGGCGCTTATCGGTTTATAAATAATTTACAATTTGTTGATGAAAATGATATTCTTATCCTGTATACTAAAAATACCACGCGAATAAGGAGTTTTTAATTTATGAAAAAGATTTTGATTATCGCTTTAGCGCTTGCCGTGGCACTGTCGATTGCCGCCTGTTCCAAAAAAGGAAAAGAGGAAAGTACCGCACCTAAAGAGGGTGAAGTGGTTTCCGTCGATACAGAAGATTTCACGATTGAAGATAACGGCACCACCGCAAAAGGCGACGGTAAGACCGACAGCGGCAAAACCACCACTGCAAAAAATGGTGAAACTACCACAAAAAAAGGTGAAACCACTACCAAAAAAAGTAATGCTACCACCAAAAAGAGCGGCAGCGGTGAGCAAACAACCGTAAGCGCTACCGATAAGTATGAAACGCCGATTATTCCGATTGGTTAATTTTAAATAAAAGTCTTATTTCACTTGAAAGGGTGATTGGAATGAAAAAAATAATTTGCAGTGCCATCAGTGTGTTGTTAGTACTCTGCCTGTTCGGCACTACACTCAGTGCGTTTGCGGAGGGGTGGGATACACCCCCGGTGCCGTTCCCGTGTGATGAACATGTGTTTGGGCAAACAACCACCGAGCCGGCGGGCGCCGGTAAAAACGGCAAAGTGTATCAAAAATGCAAAAACTGCGGGGAAGAAAAAGTTCTTTCCGTTATTCCCGGTATCGGGAGTGTCACACTCTCTGCCACACAGTTTTACTATAACGGTAAGGCACATACCCCTACCGTCACCGTGAAAGATGTGAAGGGCAATGTGATTGGCGCTTCTCACTATACGGTCACTTATGTCAACAACAAAGTGGTCGGCAAAAAAACCTATGCACATATTGTGTTTGACAGTGAAAAATACAGTGCCGCATACAACCGCTATTTCACCATTTCGTTGGCAAAGCCTGTAGTGAGCGTAAAAACAAGCGCTGCTGCCGTGGCACTGCGTTGGCAAAAGGTAGCCGGTGCGCAGTATTACAGAATATATCAGTACAACACTTCCACCAAAAAATATGTAAGAGTGGCAAACACGAAAAATCTCTCTTATACCATTAAAAACAAAGCGGCAGGCACTACCTACTATTATTTGGTAAGAGCCTACTTTGTGAATGCCAACAAACAGGAGTTTTTAAGCCCTTATACCGTGAAAGATCATGTAAAGGCTGTCACCCTTTGTAAAGCCCCTGCCGTGAAAGCGACAGTGAGCGGTAAAAATGTTACCCTCTCTTGGGGTAAAGTGACCGGCGCGGCGTATTACAGAGTATTTCGTTATGATGTGAAAACTCAAAAGTATATCGGTATTGTGAACGGGTTGAAAGCAACTTCTTACACGGTGAAAAACCAGGCAAAGGGCACCAACTACTATCTTGTCAGGGCATTCAATGTCGCGGGTGCCGGCAGCGCCTACAATACCAAGATTTTAGCGAAAGCCATAGTAAAATAAAGCGCAGTTCGTTTATCTGCACGAGCAAAAGTCTACGGGAATGGCGGGTGCACCATTGCGGTGGTGAACGCGCTACGGTTGAGCCAATGTCGGAAAGTATTGTATTTGTCATTGACATCCCCGAAAAATCTTTATATAATACATATGTATCAAATAGGAGGCGCAAGTATGGAAACGAGAGTTGCTTTAATCAGCATTATTGTAGAAGAAGGCTCCGCTACGGATGAAGTCAACGCCATTCTTCACGAATATAATTCTATTATTATCGGCAGAATGGGCATTCCGTACCGCAAAAAAGATATTGGCATTATCTCTATCGCGGTAGACGGCACACAAGATACTATCAATACTTTAGCCGGCAGTATCGGCAAGATTGACGGTGTAAGTGCCAAAACCGTATACTCGAATCGTTAAATTTTTACTATAATTATATATCATTCTAACATCGAAAAGTGCATTTGAGATGAAAGATTGGGCAATGAAGATACACGCATACTGTGCCCGGTCGGCACAGTATTTTTTTGGAGGTTTTTATGTCGTTGCAAAACACACCCTCGGCGGGCAGAATTCATATCGGCTTTTTCGGTATGCGCAATGCCGGTAAATCCAGCACGGTGAATGCGTTTACGGGGCAGGATCTTGCCGTGGTTTCCGACACCAAAGGCACCACAACAGACCCCGTGATGAAGGCAATGGAACTGTTGCCGCTCGGCCCCGTGATGATTATTGACACCCCCGGCTTTGATGATGAAGGTGCGCTCGGCGCATTAAGAGTGAAAAAAACACTGCAAGTGTTACGCAAAACGGATATTGCCGTTTTGGTCAGCGATGCGGCGCAGGGAATGGGTGCATGTGAAAAAGAACTCATCTCACTGTTTCGAGAAAATGACATTCCGTATATCGTAGCGCACAATAAATGCGATTTACTTATATCGTATCCGGTACTGCCGGAGCATGAAGTGTATATCAGCGCCAAAACAGGCGAGGGGATACACGCGTTAAAAGAGGCAGTTGCCGGGCTACATACGGCGCAGGCTGCCAAACCCATTGCGGGTGATTTGTTGCACGCGGGGGATACTGCCGTTTTGGTGGTGCCCATTGATACGGCGGCACCCAAAGGCAGGCTGATTTTGCCGCAGGTGCAAACCATTCGCGATATTTTAGATGCCGGTGCCAAGGCGTTTGTGGTCAAAGAAAATGAACTGGAAAACACCTTGAAAGAGTTGAAAACTCCGCCGGCGTTGGTGATTACCGATTCACAGGTATTCCCCTCGGTCGCGGCAGTCGTGCCCAAAGACATTCCGCTTACATCATTTTCTATTTTAATGGCGCGCTACAAAGGCTTTTTGCACACGGCACTGCAGGGCGTAAAGGCGTTACACACATTAAAAGACGGTGACACGGTACTCATTGCGGAGGGTTGTACCCACCACAGGCAGTGTGAAGATATCGGCACGGTGAAAATTCCGCGTTGGTTAAAAAATTATACAGGCAAAGAACTGCACATTAAAACTTGTTCCGGCACCGAATTTCCGGAGGATTTAAGTGCGTTTAAACTGGTCATTCACTGCGGCGGGTGTATGTTGACCGAACGCGAAGTGAAGTATAGAATGAACACGGCTACAAGGCAGGGCGTTCCCTTTGTGAATTACGGCATTTTGATTGCCGCCGTAACCGGCATTTTAGAGCGCTCGGTCGAACTGTTTGAAGAAAATGAATAATCACGCTTTAATTGATAAACTGAATACCGCAAAAGCACTGCAAAAAGCGGAGTGGGTGCAACTGTTTTCCACTTTCACTGAAAATGATCGCCTGTATGCCGCCGGTATTGCGCGAAACATCGCCGACAACATTTTCGGCAAAAATATTTTTATTCGCGGCATTGTTGAATTTTCAAATTACTGTAAAAATGATTGCTACTATTGCGGCATTCGCTGTTCCAACAAAAATGCCGTGCGCTACCGCTTAAGTAAAGAAGAAATCTTGGCGTGTTGTGAAGAGGGCGCCGTCCTCGGTTTTATGACCTTTGTATTGCAAAGCGGTGAGGATAAAGCGTATTCTGTGGCAGAACTGTGTGACATCGTGCGCGCAATCAAACGCCGCTTTCCCGACCACGCCGTAACCCTTTCGGTGGGGGAGTTGGAGCGGGCGGATTATGAAGCGCTGTATGCCGCCGGTGCCGACCGCTATTTGCTACGGCACGAAACCGCGAATGAAGCGCACTATGCCCGTTTACACCCCGAGAAAATGACGCTCAAACACCGTATGCAGTGTTTGCGTGATTTAAAGGATATCGGTTTTCAAACCGGTTGCGGTATGATGATAGGCTCACCCTACCAAACGGATGCGTGTTTGGCAGAAGATATGCTTTTTATGAAATCGTTTGCGCCGCATATGGTGGGCGTGGGGCCGTTTTTGCCGCATACCGATACCCCGTTTAAAAATGAACCGCAGGGGTCATACGAGAAAACACTGTTTGTGCTTTCTCTCATTCGTATTATGTTACCGCATACCTTGTTGCCTGCCACCACGGCACTCGGCACCATTCACCCCTTCGGCAGAGAAGAGGGCATCAAAGCCGGTGCAAATGTGGTGATGCCGAATTTATCACCCGTGGCGGTGCGCAAAAAATATATGTTGTATGATAATAAAATCTGTACCGGCGATGAGTCGGCACAGTGTGTGAACTGTTTACAAAGCCGGTTAGCAAAAATCGGCTATACGATAGTAAAAACAAGAGGCGACTATTTAGCGCACGAAGCGCGCTAAATAATGAAGAATGAATGATGAATAATGAATAATTAAGGGCGACACATTCGCACTTGATTTTATTAGTTTAGATTTCATCCAAATTTGGCTTA
>CADBJA010000002.1 GCA_902794945.1 Oscillospiraceae bacterium | reverse complement strand
AAGGGTATTGGTAATCGGCGAGAGCACATTTTTGCCCTTTTGCACTAACTTTTTACCGTTTTGCTTCGCTTTGCTTTGTTTTTTCGGCTTTTTGGGCGTAGCCGACTCTACCTGCGCGGCAATATCTGCCGGCAGTGCCTTTTCTTTCTTTTTACTTTGCGCCGCGGCTTTCTCGTGAGAGGCGGCTGGCGGTGTTTTTTCTTTTTCGCGCACACGCACGGTGTTGGTTGTTCCCACAGACTTGATTTTCGCCTTTGGGGCAGCCGTTTTTACCGGCGTGGCTTTCGGTACCGTTGTCGTTGCCTTCGCGGGATCCCGTTTCGGTTTGACAATTTGTGTCTTGTTTTCCTGTTCGTTTGCTTTGTTCATTGTTGCTCCTTAGTACCAGCAAATATCGACAACAACCAATTCCGGTTGGTTGTTGATTCTCGGAATTAAATTGTGATTGCCCAATCCGCGGCTGATGACAACCTGCGTATCATCCGTCATGGTTTCCACGCCCTCCGTCAGTTTCGGCAAAAAGCCTTCGCCGTTGGAGTAGAGACCGCCGATTTTCGGCAATCGAATATGCCCGCCGTGCGCGTGGCCGGTAAAGGCAATATCTATATTTTTATTTTGCAATTTGCTCAAAAACAGTTCGGGGTAATGGGTTAAACAAATGCGGCAGTTTGCGGTCGGTTTTAAACTTTCCACAAACTTTTTGGCGTTGTTCGTTTCCACATCATACTGCTCCACGCCCTCTGTGACTGCAATCAGTTCAATGGTGGTGTTGCCGACCTTAACCTCTCTGGCTTCATTGCTGAGCACATTCACTTTGTGTTCTTCAAGTTTTTTGACAAACGATTTATCTTCAAACAGATACTGGTCGAGTTCATTGTTGCCCAAGCACGCGTAAATCGGCGCAACATCCGCCAGTTGGTCGGAGAGTGTAAACAGCACCGAATAGTCGCTGTTTTTGTAGTTCATCATATCGCCGGCGTAAAAGATCAAATCCGGCTTGAGCGCCTTGATTTTGGCAACGAGTTTGGCGTTCTCTTTGCCGTATTGCGCATTGTGCAAATCGGCAAGTTCCACCACACGAATATTATCCGACACTTTATCGGAACACACCTGATAAAACGACACGGTGAAATTTTTGTTGAGAAAAATGTTTACGCCAACCAAGAGCACCAACACCACGGCAAGTATTAACGCCAGGACTTCAACAATTTTACGCCATAGCGGTTTTACTTTTTTTGGATTTTGTGCTGTTTTTTTACGCATCAAAACCGTCTCCCTCTTTTAATCTAAATTCAGAGCCTTCGCCAAGTTGGAATGTGAGTTGTTATCGCTGATTTTTTTGGCGGGAACACCCGCAATGGTAATTCCGTCGTCCGTAAAACTTTTGGTCACCACGCTGCCGGCGCCGATAGCAATATCGCTGCCGATGGTAATGTCGCCGATGATGGAAGCGCACGGACCGATAAACACATTATCGCCGATGTGTGCGGCTTGGGCTTCCCCGTTGGTCGCGCCAATCGTCACACTTTGGTGAATGCGGCAGTTTTTGCCGATTTTTGCAGAGGGGTGTACCACAATCGGTCCCCAATGCGCAATGGAAAGCCCTTCTTCAAAAGCGTTGGGCGGAATATGAAAACCGCATAACTTGCGCCCTTTTTTGCGCAGGCGGTAGTGCAAATACAGCGCCATCGCTTTGCCTACGGGGCTTTTTTTGCAGTTCATATAGTATTCGGTTTTGCGCAACAGTCTTTCATACTGCCAAATTTCATCTCCGGCAATACGGGGTTTTTTTCTTGTTTTGTAAAGCGCAATTCTGTCTTGCTCCAAATAGCGCTCATAATCAGCTTTGCTTTGAATCATAAGGCTCTCCTTTTATTTGTTCACCGTTTACCGCACGGGCAAGGTAGTCGCTGCTTGCAGCGCGCAGCTCTTCAATATAGCGGTACACGCTGTCATAAT
This sequence comes from Oscillospiraceae bacterium, assembly GCA_902794945.1. GTDB lineage: Bacteria > Bacillota > Clostridia > Oscillospirales > Acutalibacteraceae > RUG714. The sequence continues at coordinate 30,270 of CADBJA010000002.1, read as the reverse complement.
CTATCGGTTCTTCTTCGGCGTCAAAATGTTCGTCGTTCAACGGTCTTTCGCTGATGCCGAATTGACGCAACAGTGCGCCGATTTTTCTTACACGGCTGTCAATAGACGCATACACGCGAAAGTTTTTGCGTGAGAGAATGGAAAACACCACGCCGTGGAACGTGCCGGTATATACGCACTGCGCCCTGCGGAACAGTTCCACCCACTCAAACGGGGTGAGGCGCACGGACATTTGCGAATACAGTTTATCATACTCGCCGCCGCCGAGTACGGCATAGCCCTTTTTATGGGCGTTGTCTACAATTTTTTTCTTCAACTCGCGCGGAATGCCGTTGCAATAATAAAACAGCACATAAGGCTTTGCGGTCAGTTTGCGCAGTTTTTCATTGTCAATATGCGGGGTGGCGGTGAGAAATGTCGGGTCACACACCATCATCGGTGTTGTGCCGAGCGCCTTTTCACACAAAACCTGCGCACCGCGGTCTCTCGCACAAACCGCCGTGAAGCCTTGCAGGGCTTTGCACACTGCGGCAGGCGCATCTTCCCCCGAGGCTTTACCGGTGCTCGGCGCATAGGCGACAATGCGTTTTGCATTTAAACCTGCGCTGTATTTCACAAGGAAAAAACTTTTCGGGTCAAGGTAATTCCACACCTCGTCACTGCCGATGATAATGCAATCGAGCCCGAGGCTGTTAATGCCCTCGGCGCTGTGCACGGGTTTGGTTAAGTTTAAATGCTTTTTGCGGTTGACGGCAAAAATACGCGGTTGGGTGATTTTATGTAACCACGAAAGCGGTGTTTCGCTGTGCGGATAAAAGCGGAAAAAGCCGCCGATGTTGATAATGTTTTGCTTTGCAATCGTGTAATTGATAACATACACATCATCTTTCGGGAACAGTTTCTTAACCTTTTCCTGCAGTGCCCAACATTGCAAAAAAGCACCGTAATTATTGATGGAGTGGTGTGTTAAAATTCCTATTTTCATCATAAATGCACTCCCTTACTTGATAGAATCATATAAATCCAAATAGAGCCCCTGCATGCGCTTCGCTTCCGCCGCAATATCGTAACCGGCTGCTTCAAATTCCGCTTTGCGGCTGCCCCTTTGTTTGGGCGCAAACTCCCGCACGGCGCGCGCCCATGTGTCTGCACTGTCGTTTAAGCCTAAAAATTTTACGGAATCAATGACTTTGACTTCGGTCGTAATCGTGTTGCACAGCACGCACGGCAAATCCGCCGCCTGTGCCTCTACCGCCACGACCGGCAGCCCTTCGTTAAACGAGCACATAATAAATGCGTCAAACACACTGTACCACTCGTTTACATTCGATTGCACGCCGGTGAAGGTGACCGCATCGGCAATGCCGAGTGCCGCCGCCTGCGCTTTGAGGTCGTTTTCGAGTTCGCCCGTGCCCACCAGCACCAAATGCGTGTTGGCGTCTTCGCGGTGAAGTGCGGCAAATACTTCTACAATCTTAGCCTGGTTTTTCACTTTGGTGAGTCTGCCGACATGCCCCAAAATGAATTTGTCGCCCAAACCGTATTCCCGGCGCAGTTTTGCGCGCGCCGCTTCGTTAAAGGTGAAATTGTCGGTATTAATGGCGTTGTGAATGAGTTCGTGCCCCGCGTTCCAATACTTTGGCGTAAAATAAAATTCACCGGCTGCATTGGAGCAACCCCAATAGTGGTTGGCGGCATATTTAATGCGTGGCTTGAGCAGTTTTTTAAACTCGTTTTTCCACCCCGGCGGGATTGCCGTGGCGTGGGCGTGCGCAATGCGAATAGGCACATTATTTTTTTGTGCGGCTTTGAGTGCAAAAAGCATCAAAGAGCCGTTGTGGGTGTGAATGATTTTATATTCCGGGTGCTCTTTTAACAGTTCGGTCATATACGCTTCATACTTCGGGTAACTTAAAAACCCGGGTGAAACAAACAACCTGCCGCCGAGTTCGCGGATTTCTTCATCGTAATCGCCGGGGTCGGGTTTGTTTTGCAAAAAATCAAACTGCACCTGCTCTCGGTCCATATGTCTGTAAAAATTCATCAGCATCGTTTCAATACCGGCGCGGTCCATATTGCTTACGGAGTGTAAAATTCTAATCATAATTGCCTCTTTATATTGCTTTCATACGGGGTGGTTTTTCATATTTTAAAGCCCGTTGTCTTTTTTTGTAAATGCGTTTTTCAAATTTGCTCATTTGCAACACATTGGTGTGCCGCAGCGGGCGCTCTTTAATCGGTGCGTAGAAGAAACACATCGGCAGCATGCGAATGACCATACTCGACCAATAGTAAAACATTGTGTTATCGGTCATATAGGTAATGAGCATGTAAACATTAATTGCCATAAAGCACACGGCAACTTTTTCGCCGCAGCGGCTGATAAACCAGTGGGTTTGGTACACATAGTAGCCCAAAATCCAAGCGGCAAAGCCCCAAAAGCCCATTTCCACATACATTTTGAGAATATCGTTGTGCACGGCGTTAATGGCAACCACCTGGTCTTTGGTGCCGCGCATACTTTTGAGCAGTTGCACGCAAAACTCATAGCCCCTGCCGCGGTAACTTGGCGAAACCTCGTAAAACTGCGAAATATAATCATAAATTCTCTCTCTGCCGTTGAGTTCAATGTCATGCTCAATACAAAACTGTGTAAATAAGCCTTTTTGAATGAGAATAATGTAGATATAGCAAAAAATGACAATGACCACAGCGGTAATCATCAGCGTGCGCCGTTTGGCGCGCGGCCCCAACCAAAGGCAGAAAATGGCAAAAACGCTTGCGAGCAGCAAACTTAAAAATGCAATACGCTTTAAGCCCGCGAAGAATAAAAACAGGGCAATCGCGGCATAGAGATAGCGGAACCGTTCCCCCGGGCTGAAAAAGAGAAAGTAAAGAAAGAACACACCCATCACAAAGGTGATGTCGTGAATCTCGATGGCGCGAATGAAAGTGGAACCGTAAATCACATCGCTCGCACCGAATGAAACGATATTCGCAAACATATCTTTTATCGCGCCGCCGATGCCGGTGGTTGCCGCACCGATGAGAATAATCACAAAGTTTGCGCCGGCAATGCCGAAGAAGGTGTATTTTGCCGCGTCCTCCTGAAACATATAAACGGCGGCAAGCACGATTAGAATATTTAATAACTGGTAGGAGATTTTGGAAACACCCTTCATAATAAAACTAAGTGTTTGAAATTCCAAAATCCAAATAAAAATGGAACACAGAATAATGCCGATGATAATGGAAGAATACATTAAGCCGAAGCGGGAAATTTCTTTTAATCGGCTGAAATTGCCGGAAACGAAAATGTACAGCACCGCAAGCCCCAAAGCGCCCACGGAAATCACCTTCGGCAGCGCGCCGAGAGCCGTGTTAAGCACTTTATAGTCTCCCATTGCCGCACCGAAAATGAAGAATATGTACAGTCCGATATAAACTTTCGAATTTTTTGTGTATACTTCTCTCATTGCCTCTTTCTTCGGCTTACGCCCCGTTTATCTTTTTTTCAAGCGTTTATAGGCTCCGCTGAGTTTGTTAAACAAAACATCATTCCCCGCAAAAAGATTTAACAGGGAAAATTTCTTTTTTTGAAGCAGTTTTACCGTTAAAAGCCATTCCCACCTGTCGCTGGCTTTCGGGTCAAAACTTTCAATCGCACTGCGGTAAGGTTCCTGCTCAATAAAAGCAAGAAAGTCTTTTTTGCGCTGTTCTTTTGGGAGCGGATTGTCTTTATGGAAAATATTTAAACGCATATTGTCGATGACAATCGCCATAATGCGGTGGTTGCGAAAACTGGCATCTACCTGTGCATCGTCGGGGTAAAACGCCTGTTTGTCGGCAAGCAGAAGTTTTAACAGCGCTTCATATATCTGCGGCAGGTCGGCGCTGTAACGGCGGGTAATGCCCTGCGGGTTGCCGCGGTAGTAGTACATAATATAAGGCAAATACGCGATGCGCTCGGCATGAAAATAGGCTTCGGTGTTAAAAACGGCATCCTGTGCTTTCTTTTGCCCTACGGGGAAGAGCAGGTTGTTTTTCACCAAAAACTCTTTGCGGTACAGCGCGCCCCACGCCGCGTGGTAAAACGCGCGGGAGGATAAGCCGCAGCGCGTGCCGTAAGACGGGTCCAAACACATACATGAAATGCTTAATTCTCGCCCGGCGCCTTCTTTTACGGGTGTGAGTGCGGTAACGGTGCAGGGCTGTTCTTCTTGTTTTTGTTCCAAAAACTTTAAGCGCTCGTGAATAATGATATCTTCATCCGCCTCTTGAAAGCGCAATGCGGTTTCCACAAAGTGTTCGGAGAACAGGTCGTCACCATCCGCAAAGAAAATCCATTTGCCCTGTGCTTCGGCAATGGTGCGGTTGCGCACACTGCTCAATCCGCCGTTTTCTTCCATGCGGATATAGCGAATGCGGCTGTCGGCATCCGCATATTCTTTGCAAACCTCGCCGCTGTTGTTGGTTGAACAATCGTCAATCAACAGCAGTTCCGTTTCATCGGTCAACTGCCCGCGCAAACCGTCAATATGCGCACGCAAAAAACATTCTTCGAGATTATAAACGGCAGTGCCGATACTTAATTGAACAGACATGGGACTCTCTCTTTCCTGTACTATATATAAAATTAATTTATTATGCGTTAAATATTATAGCAAACATTTCAAAAAAATCAACCAAAAATGTGACAATTTATTGTACAAAACCAACAATATTTGCCGTATTTTGCCTGTCGGGTGTGAACTTGACAAGCAAAAATGGGTACTGTATAATGATTTTATCAACATTTACGGGAGAATTTGTTATGTATAAATTAAAAAGACTTTTTACATATATTCGCGTGTTTTTGGAAATGGTTGCCGCCGAAGCGGCAAGCCTTTTTCTCAGAAAAAAGCCGGCATATCGCGACCTGTGGATCGTGTCCGAACGCGGCACGGAAGCGCGTGATAACGGCTACCACTTTTTTAAATATTTGCGCCGCGAGCACCCCGCAATTAATGCGGTCTATATCATTGCGGACAATTCGCCCGACCGCGAAAAGGTGGCTTCTCTCGGCACGGTCGTTCCCTACGGCAGTTTTAAGCACTACCTGTGCTTTATTTTGGCAAAATACCGGGTCAGCACGCATATAGACGGTTATTCGCCCGACATTCTTTTCTTTAACAAATTCGGCAAACTTTTTCCCGATAAGGCAAAAAAGGTGTTTTTGCAGCACGGCATTATTAAAGACGATTTGGCGTTTTGCCACGCCGCGAACACAAATATTGATATGTTTGTGTGTTCCGCCGTGCCGGAATATGCGTTTATCGACAAGCATTTCGGCTACAAAAAAGGCGTTTTGCAACTGACCGGGTTGTGCCGTTTCGATAACTTAAAAAAGACGGAAACCCCCACACGCAAACTGCTCTTTATGCCGACATGGCGCTCGGTACAGCGTAGCATAGATAAAAACACTTTCATGCAAAGCGATTATTTTAAAGCGTATAATGCGTTTTTAAATTCGGAAGCGCTGGCACGGTTGTTGGAACGGGAAAACTATGAACTCATTTTTTACCCGCATTATGAAGTGCACCGCTTTTTGGATTGTTTCGACACTTCTCTGCCCCGCGTGAAAATTGCCGACTTTGCGCATAACGATGTGCAGGATTTGCTCATTCACAGCGATGTACTGATTACCGATTATTCTTCCGTATTTTTCGATTACGCCTATATGCGCAAGCCCGTGGTGTATTACCAGTATGATGAAAATGAATTTCGCACCGGTCACTACGGCAAAGGCTACTTTGAGTACCGGCGTGACGGGTTCGGCGATGTGGTCGAAACCGAAGCGGAACTCATGGAGAGCCTCGAGCGCATTTTTGAGAATCATTTAGAGCCGGAAAAACTGTATTTAGACAGAATCAATGCCTTTTTCTCGTTTAGCGACACCGAAAATTGCCGCCGCAATTATGAGGCAATTTGTAAGTTATAAGCCGTTAGTCTTTTTTATCGACATTATCGACATTATCGGTTTTATCGGCATTCTCGGTTGTTTCGGCAGGTGCAGATGCGGGTGCGGGTGCAACCAATTTCAGTTTTTTGGCGACCTTATTTAAGCCGATTAATTTTAAAGCAAATGCCACTGCCGGCTTAAATTCGGGCATAAACACGTTACCCAAAATATAAATGACTATGGAAACAGCGGAGCCGATAATACCGTAAACGAGAATGGCGGGAATGCCCTGCATCGGAATGGCGCGGCAAATAAAGTAGACGATGGCGCCGGAACCGGCGGTCAACAGCCACGACCACAGCAGTTTAAGCATATAAACGGACATTTTTTCTTCGCTGAAATAGTATTTAAACAAAATGCGTGTGCCCCAAGTGCCTTCAATGCCCACAATGCAGAAAATAGTTGAGAGCATAACGCCGGTCACACCGAGGTATTTTACCAAAAGAATGTTGAGAACGAGGTTGACCACGGTTTCCACAATCGGGCGGAAACGGTCTTGCCACCAAAGCCCTGCCGCATCGCGATAAACATGGCACACGCGGCTGAAGTGAATCGAGAAAAAGTAGATGCAGAAAACGAACATAATCCCGTCCGTAAACATCATTTTCTCGCCCACCCATAACTTGATAAACGGTTGGGTACACGCCACAAGGCATACGGTCAGCCACGAGGTTAAGCCCATATACAGCAGTTGCAGTTTGCGAAAGTCGGCATAGTTTTTGGCTTTGCTCTCTACCACCATGGAGTTGCCGACCGAAGCGGTCACGGAGTTGGAAACGAGTATCATAATACCCGAAATAGCGTTGATGATGTAATAGTAGGTGTTGTATTTGCCCAACAGTGCCAAGCCGAGAAACGCCGATAGCACGATGGAGTCGAGCGAGTTGCGGAACACAAAACTGAGTTTGTGTAAAAACATACCGGCGCAACGCTTTTTGATATTGTTAATTTCTTCTTTGGGCACCGTGCCTTCACACTTATACTGCGGGTACATCTTGTTGGAGATGATATATAGCGCCAAATTTTTGAGTATGGTGGTCAGCGGCAAGATTATCGAGTACATATAGTAGTTTTTGAACAGGATAATTGCCAGCACCTGTAAGGCGGTACCGCCGATTTTAAAAATGGAATAGATGTTGTTGTTGACGGAATATTTTTGGTCCGCCGTGAACAGGGAGGAACGGTAGGCAAACAGCGCATACGAAAGCACCGTGTTGGCAAGGTTGATAAAAAAGAGTACATATAAATTCATGCCTTCCGGCAGGTCTTTTTTAACAATCAACGGCAAAAACGGTGTTACCGCCAGCCCGAGCACGGTCATAATCAGCGCAATCCAGCGGTAAACGGTGCGATACAGTTTTAAGAGCGCACACACCGCCGGCGTGTCGTTTTCGGCAAGCGGTTTGTACATACTGTAAACCATTGCCGAGCTGATGCCCAGTTCCGAGAGAGATAGAATTTGTAAAATAGAAACAAATAAACTGTCTAAACCGAGGTAGACTTCACCCAAATAGTGAATGAGTACCGTTCTCATAATAAAGTTGGTCAACATAATGACTAACTTGTTGATAACGGAAGTAATAATATTTCTTCTTGCGTGTTGTGTTCTGGTTGCCATAATTCTAAATTACCTTACTTTTTTACGGATTGATAAACCGCCAATGTTTGGTCGGTGATATGATTCCAATCATATTTTTCTTTGAGTGCCGCGCGCTGTGCCTGCACGGCTGCGGCAGTGGTGTTTTCTTTAAAATCCTGCGCTTTGAGCGCTTCGTGCGCCAGGCAGTATGCCAGCGTTTCTTTTAATGCGTTCACATCGCCCTGTTTGAAAGCGTTGCCGTATCCGTCAAGACAATCGGTATTTTCCGCAATGTCGCTGACAATCACGCGCGCATCGTAACCGACTGCTTCCATCAGCGTCATCGGCATGCCTTCAATATCGCTCGGCAATACATAAACAAAGCAGTTGGAATAGAGAGAAGCCAATGTTTTGCCGCTCACGAAGTCGGTAAAAACGATGTTACCGTTTCCCTTTGCCTGTTCCAAAACGGAGCGAATGTAATCGGTTTGCGGGTTGATGCTACCGGCAATAACCAACTTTTTGTCGGTTTTTAGCGCATTGTACGCATCAATGAGGTAATGCAAGCCCTTTTCGGTGGTGATGCGGGCGAGGAACAAAATATAGCCGTCTTTTTCCAACCCGAATTTTTCGCGAATGATGTCCGCCGGCTCGGTTGTCACGGGGTTAATGCCGTTGGGGAGCATAATGGCATCGCACCCGTAGGTTTCTTTAAAGTAATTTTGCACATTTTTGGAAAGCACAATCACTTTATCGGCATGTTTTGCCGCCATTTTTTCACCAAACATAATGTATTTGGAGGCAAAGCCGCCCCATTTGCCACGCTGCCAGTCTAACCCGTGAATGGTGGCAACCACGCGCTTGCCGCACAGTTTGGCAAGCGGTATCATGGCACAGGGACCCTCCGCGTGAAAATGCACCACATCATACTTTTTGAGCGCACAGCGCGCCGTGGCAAACACGGAATACACCATTGCATTGAGTGCGGAATGTTGAAAGGTGCGCACTTCTTTGATACGGACACCGTGGTAGGTTTTCAGTTTTTCTTCGCCGCAGTTGCGGTTATAGGCGGTAACATTCTGCCCTTTTTGCGCCATACGGGTGGCAAGTTCTTCTACCACCACTTCTACGCCGCCGCTTCTGCCGGGAATGCGCTTGTGCCCTATCATTGCAATTTTCATGAGAATACTCCTTTGTTTGACATTTAATCACAAAATACAATTTTTTATTATAGCATAAATCTGTTTATTATTCAATACATATAAATATTTATATTAAAAGTCGGAGAAGAAATATGAAACACATTGTTATTGAAAAAAAAGAGCAATGCTGTGCCTGCGGGGCGTGTGTGAGCGCCTGTGCGCGCGGCGCCATTCAAATGAAAGCGGACGAAGCGGGTTTTATGTTCCCGACAGTCGATGAAGCGCAGTGTGTTGAGTGCGGCAGATGCCTCGATGTGTGCGCTTTTGAGCAAAAAGGCAAAGGGGCAAACGGCGCACCGACGGTTTATGCCGCCGTTATTCGGAATAAAGAAGTGTTGGCGCAGTCCTCCTCCGGCGGCATTTTTACCGCCCTTGCCGAGGCGGTTTTGGAAAAAGGCGGCACCGTGTTCGGCGCAGCGTGGGCAGAGGATTTTTCACTCCGCCACATTGCCGTGCAATCCGAAAAAGACCTTTGCAAATTGCGCGGCTCCAAATATGTGCAAAGCGAAACCGGCGATACCTTCCGACAGGTGAAAGAGCTGCTTAAAGCCGGAGAATATGTGTGTTATTCCGGCACGCCCTGCCAAATTGCGGGCTTAAAGGCATATCTCGGCAAAGAGGAAGAAAAGCTGCTCACGGTCGACATTATTTGTCACGGTGTGCCGAGTTTAAAAATGTTGCATGATGATATTGATTATGTGACCGGCGGAAACACCGCTGCCGTAAAAGATATTCGCTTTCGCGACAAGGCATACGGCTGGGGTGTAAAAGGTTCGCTCACCACCGGCGAAAAGAAGAAAAAATACCATGCCGGCACCTCCCCCTATTACTTTTATTTTTTGAAAGGGGAAGTGTACCGTGCCAGTTGCTATCGCTGCCGTTTTCCCGCCGAGGGGCGCCAGGGAGATATTACACTGGGCGATTATTGGGGCATTCGCGGTGAAGTGATAAATAAACTCAACGGCGCACATCCCGACCGCGGTATTTCTTGTGTGTTAGTGAATAATGAGAAGGGAAAGCAGTGGTTTGAAAACGTTCAAAACGGGCTTGTTTACACCGAAACCACCCTTGCCGCCGTGCAAAAAAGAAACAAACAACTCGTCAGTGCCAGCGTGCCGTTGCCGGAGCATGAAGCACTGCTCGGCGGCTATACAAAAAACGGGTATGCCGCATTTGAAAACGGCTATAAAAAACACACCAAAGACCATATTGTGCGCGGGGTGAAAAATATGATTCCCGCCGGCGTCAAGCGAAAGTTAAATGATTTGCGCAGGTGAATTCTAATTTAGCTTATTAGCCAATTAGCCTATTAGCCAATTAGCGAAAGGGTGGGACACCCGTTTTTTAAGGCATAAGGCATAAGGCACAAGGCACAAGTAGGCTCACTTTGCTCGCAGAGAAAAGAGAAGAGAGAAGAGTGGTGGGCGGGAACACCCGCACCCGTTCCGCTTCGCTCTAATATTTGATGAATGTAAATATGATGTTTTCATCTCAACCGCTTTATATCGCCCCTTGTGAGGGGAGATGTCGGCAAAGCCGACAGAGGGGTAGTCAATTTAAGGCACAAGGCACAAGTAGGGGCGGATACCATCCGCCCGAAAGAAAAAAAAAGAATAGCGGTGGCAAGGCGGAGCCTTGCAAATAATTCTACATTATAACGCAGAGCCTTGCATTTATTTCAGCGGGCAAATACCAAATTGGAAACATTGTGTAAAAGTGCCAATTTTTCACCGAATCGGGCGCGTGTTTTTTCACAATGCGTGACTTCTAAGCATTGCAATAAAACAAGAAAAGTGATAAAATGTCATATTAAGGGGATAACATATTTTATGATAGAATATGAACCGTAAGTGCAACATTTTGAAGGGAGTCTTGAGAATGCCATATTTAGAGTATGGAAAAATTGATGCAGCCACAGAAAAAAGGCTTAATGATTTGATTCACAACAAGTCATTCAAATCCTATTGGCGCAAAAAAAGAACATTTGATTTAATCGTTTCAAGCGCATTACTCGCTGTTGCCGCTATCCCGATGGGGCTTGTTGCCATCGCCATTGTGATTGATGACCCGCACGGCGGGCCGATTTATAAACAAATCCGTATCGGTCGCCACGGTGAAAAATTTTATATGTATAAATTTCGCACAATGTATGTCAATGCCGATAAAATGCGGGACCAGTTAATGGAACTCAATGAGATGGACGGGCCCGTGTTTAAAATCACAAACGACCCGCGTATCACCCGCTTGGGTAAGATTTTGCGCAAATTATCGGTCGATGAATTGCCGCAGTTTTTCAATGTGCTTGCAGGGCATATGAGCCTGGTCGGTCCGCGCCCGCCGCTTCCCGGTGAGGTGGATGCCTATACCGATTACCAGAAACTCAGGCTCATCGTAACCCCCGGCATCACTTGTGATTGGCAGATTGCGGATAACCGCAACGACATTCCGTTTGACAAGTGGGTCGAGATGGACTTAAACTACATTGAAAACCGCACCACCTTGGGCGACTTAAAAATCATATTCAAAACACCGTTTGCGATGTTGTCGGCAACGGGAAGATAAAAAGGAAAACAGGCAAATGCCTGTTTTTCTTTTTATCAGTTGTGCATTTTACGCACAGTTATAAACTGCGTTTATAGTTGTTCACTTCCGTTCACAGTTATGCTTCGTATAGTTGTGTTTTCAGACTGTATGATTTATAAGCTACAGGCTTTGCCTGCAACTGCAAAGGTTTCTTTGCAACTGTGAGCAGCGCGAACAACTGCGCGTGAAACGCGCAACTAAAAAAGAATTGGGAAATCCCAATTCTTTTTTAACTAAACGAGTATGTATTTTTGCCGCTATGTTTGGCGCGGTACATCGCATCATCCGCTTTTTCAAACAGTGTTTCGGCATCATCCGACTCGCTGCCGTGCACGATGCCTACGCTGATGGAAGCCGCGGGCAATCCGTCCGCCGTGTCAGCCAATGCGGCGTTAATAGCCTGTGCTTTAGCGGCAATGGACGCCTGTTCCTCTTTGGCGGCATGTACCATAAATACCACAAATTCATCACCGCCGATGCGGCAAATATAATCATCGGTACGGAAATTATTTTTTAAAGCGTTTGCCGTTTTGATTAATACTTTGTCGCCGACATCGTGGCCGTAAGTGTCGTTCACGGATTTAAAATCATCAATATCAATCAAAATCATATAGGCGTTTGTCAAATCAATGCTATCGAGAATGGAGTCATAGCCGGCGCGGTTATACACACCGGTCAGTTCATCGTGCGAGGCTTTAAAATTCAAGCGCTCCATACTTTTTTTGTAAACATCATACATGCGGTTGTAGGCGCGCACCAGGTAGCGGAATTCGCTCGTACCGCTCTCGTGAATGCGCTTGTTGTTTTTGATGTGTTCGACCGCATCCAAAATCGGGTGAATGCCCAGGTGCGAGGTAAGCCACACCAGAAAAATCACGCCGACGGCTTGTATCACAATTATCACGCGCACAATGGTCAGTTCTCTTTGCAGGGTTTGCATTGCCGAAGTGTCAAAAGAATTTGCCAATTTTTCCAGTTCATTCAAACTCGCCTTCATATCGTTGCGAATCATATTTTTTTGCATATAGTAGTCGTTATCGAGTACCATTTGGGTAGCGCGGTACATTTTTTGCTGTGGAGAGAGGGCTGCGTCATAGTCTTTTAATGTTACTTTATTCAACACATCCGGGTATTCCGTATAGCCTCTCGCTTCAACCACCAGGCGCATGGCATAGTATTCTCTGTCCATCAGTTTCACGGAATTGTCGAGTGCCTGCTGCAGTTTTTCGAGGGCTTTTTTACAATCTTTATCTTGCGATAATTTTGCCACCGCATTTTCACGGCGCTGCATATTGAGCGCTTCATCAAAATAGGCGTTGAGAAAGCGTGTGTCGCCCACAACGGTGAAGCGTTGCACATTTTCGGTCAGGTAATCGGAAGCATCCATCAATTCAAGCGCCGCTTTGCGCAGTTCCACATGGTGTTCGGAACGCTCTGTGAGGGTTTTGAAGTTGGAGGATAAGAAAAAAGTGAAAAATAACATGAGCGCAGAAAACAAAACCGCCCCCGTAATCAGGCAGATTTGTATGGTGCGCAACGAAACGCCTTCGGGCTTTTGTTTATCGGTTTTTTTCTTTTTGCTTGTGACGGACATTGTGCTAACCTTTCTTTCGAACAAAACTTTGACCGGTTTGTCTTAAATCGCTAACAGTATAGCATAATTTTTGGAACAATTCAACGAAAAAACCCTGCAAAAAACAACAAACTTAACGATAGAAATTCATTATATATTGTGATATACTTATAAGGGTGTGTTAATTATCAAATAAGAATACATAGTTATCTTTTTTCAAGGGGAATCGGCAAATGTATTATTCCGCTATCAGCGTTTTGGCAGCGCTTATATTGGTGATTGAAAATCAAGATGTGATGCGTAACCGCAACGGTGCATTTTCACGCCGCGTCTGGTCGCTGTACAGAAGGTTTTTGGTCTTTGTATTCGTGTATTATATTACGGATATTCTTTGGGGTATTTTAGAGGCGCTGAAATTAGCAGTGCCGTTGTTTATTGATACTTCCCTCTATTTTGTTGCCATGGCGCTCGGCTTGCTTACCTGGATAGAATATATCGTGACTTATTTAGAAGAAAACAAAACGCTGTTGGGGCGGGGCATCATTTTATTCGGGCGCATTTTTGCAGGCCTTACATGCGCACTGGTCATACTCAATATTTTTGTGCCGGTTCTGTTTTCGATAAGCAGTACCGCCGTATATAGCGAACATGCGCTGCGCAACGCCGTGTTGATTGTACAAGTCGTGTTTTTATTACTCGTTTCCGGCTATGCGACAGCCGCTTTTTACCGCAAGCATAGCGACAAGAAAAACCGCTACCGCACCTTAATCTTTTTCGGGTTAATTATGGCAGTGTTTTTTGTGGCGCAACTGTTGTACCCGCTGCTGCCGCTTTGCGGTATCGGCTACATGTTGGGCACCTGTTTGCTGCACACCTTTGTGATTGGCGATGAAAAAGAAGAATACCGCCTTGAACTCGAAGAAACCAAAAGAATTAATCACTTAAAACAATCGCTCACCTCGCTGTTAAACAATATGCCGGTGATGAGTTTTTCAAAAGATGTTAAAACAGGCGCTTACCTTGCCTGTAATCAGGCGTTTGCCGACTATGCGGGCAAATCCTCACCGGAGGAAATTGCGGGGTTGACGGATGCGGAACTTTTTGAAAGTGCAAACGCCGCTTCGTTCGTGGAAGCAGATAAACTGGCGCTGGAAATGGAACGCCCCTATGTGTTTGATGAGAGCGTGACCGATGCAAACGGTAAACAGTGGCAGTTTCGCACCACAAAACTAAAGTTTTATGATGAGAGCGACAGGCTGTGCCTGCTCGGTATGATGTTGGATATGACCGAGATGGAGCGCGTCCGAAAAGAAAACGAACTGGCAAAAGAAGCGTATGAAGAAGCCGTCAATGTGGGCGTGGCTTACGAAAACATTATCAATGCGCTTTCAAAAGATTACTTTAATCTGTATTATGTCAACATACAAACAAACGACTATGTGGAATACGGCTCGCAAACGCCTGTCGGCTACCGCGCACAGGAAAACCACGGTGAAGACTTTTTCGAAAAAGCCAAAACGCAGGCGCGTGATGTCGTTTATGAAGAAGATTTGGAGGAATTGTTGGCGGTGGTGCAAAAAGATGCCCTGCTGCGTGAGATTGAGCAGTGCGGCGTGTTTGTCTACTATTACCGCTTAATAATTGAGGGCGAACCCTCCTTCGTCTGCCTGAAAGCAACGCGTATTTTGGGGGATGAAAACCACATTATTCTCGGCATTTCCAATGTGGATGAACAGATGAAAGACCATATTGCGGCGGAACAGGCAAAAGAAGAGCGAAAATCCCATGTGCGCCTGAATGCCTTTAACCGCAATCTGCTGGCGTTGTATATTGTGGAAACGGAAAGCGAAGCATATACCGAGTATAACGCAACCGCGGATTATGATAAACTCGGCATCGCAAAGCAGGGTGAACACTTTTTTGAAACCGCATACAAAAACAGTGCCGCCGTGGTATATGAGGAAGATTTGGACCTTCTGTTAGAACGCCTAAAAAAAGAAACTATTTTGCAAACCATTCAATCGCAAGGTATCTTTGTACTGGATTACCGCTTGATGATAGAGGGTGAGCCGAAATATGTGCGCTTGAAAGCGGCAGAAGTGGAAGAGGACGGTATCGACAAACTGATTATCGGGGTTGAAGATATTGACGCGCGGGTGAGAAACCGGCAACAGCAAGAGCACGATTTGTCGGTTGCGCGCAGGCAGGCTTCTACCGACGCTTTGACCGGCGTCAAAAACAAGTTTGTGTTTGAAGATATGCAAAAAGAGTTGAATGCGCAAATCGCGGCGCAGGAGGCACCCCCGTTTGCAGTTGTGGTGTGTGATATTAACGACTTAAAGCAAGTGAACGATGTTTACGGGCACCAACAGGGCGATGAATACATCCGTGCCGCTTGCATGAGCATCTGCAATGTTTTCCGCCACAGCCCGGTGTTCCGCATCGGCGGCGATGAATTTGTGGTGATTTGCCGCGGTCATGATTATGAAAACAGGGAGCAGTTGCTTGCCGAAATACAGTCCGTAAACGAGGAACATGCGGCGCAACAGAAGGTGCAGATTGCCTACGGTCTTGCCTGTTATGAGGCGGGAGATAGCGATGTGCAGGCAGTGTTTGAGCGGGCGGATAAGCGCATGTATGAGAACAAGGTGCGCATTAAAACACCGAGCACTGCCGATACGGCGGCGCGGGCACTGTATGTATTTCCCGAAGAATTAAAAAAGGCATATGAAAGCAGTGCGCTTTCATTTGTGTATTACCAAAATGTAGACGGTAAGGCGGTGCCGATTTTGGCGTCGGACGGCTTTTGCCGCAATACGGGCATGGAGCGGGAAAATGTGATTTCATGGCTCGAAACGGGCATGTTTGAGCGCATGCACCCGGATGATGTGGGCATTGTGTCCGAAGTCAGCGACAACTTTTTGAATAAGCGCGGGCCCTATGATGTGGTATTCCGCTGCCAAATCGGCTCTGCCGATGCCATTTCCGCTTCTAATCACGAGCATTATGTGTACATTCACGGTTTGGGCAAATGGCAAACCATGCCGGACGGTATGGAGTTGGCGGTCATTACCTATGCCAATTTGTCGGCAACACAACAATCCGTCCGTGAGCAAACGGAGTTTTATGCTTTGCGGCATAAAGATGTATTTTATACCGACCCGCTCACGGAATTACCCAATATCAACTATCTGCATGAGTACGGCAATGAAAAAATCAATGTGGTGCGTGCGGCGGGCAAAACCCCGTATTTGGTGTATGTTGATATTGATTCCATGCATTCCTATAATAACCAATACGGCTACAAAGAGGGCGACAATCTGATAATGCTGTGTGCCGAAACGCTCAAAGCGCAATTGCCGACCGCCTTTGTCGCCAGAGAGTCGGATGACCACTTTATTCTGATAACGCCGGCACACAGACCGTCACAACTCGAAAAGCGCCTGTATAAAATCAACAAAATGATTCGCAAGGCGGCATATGGCAATACTACCGGTATTCGTTGCGGTGTGTTTACGATTGAAAATGATGAATTGTTGTTTGTGGATGCCCTTGACCGTGCAAAACAGGCGCTCAAGAGCATTGAAAACGATATGAACAAAGAAGTGGCGTTTTACTCTGTAGAGGCGAGCGAAACGTATTTGCGCAATCGCTACATATTGGAGAATTTTGACAAGGCGCTGGAGGAAGAGCGATTTAAAGTGCATTACCATGCGCTTTACCGTTTGGAAACCGGTAAAGTGGCGGCGTTTGAAGCCCTTGCCCGTTGGAAAGACCCGCAGCGCGGCAAAATCTACCCGAGTGAATTTGTGCCGGTGTTGTTGAAATATCACCAATTATATAAATTGGATTTGTATATGTTTGAGCAGGTGTGTAAAGAGGTGAGTGTCCGTTACGAAAACGGGCTGCCGCTTGTGCCGGTTTCCATCAATTTTTCCCGACAGGATTTTGACCATTATAACATTGTGGAAGAAATGAACCGCCTGTATGAAAAATATGCGTTAAGCCGCCTGGTCGGGAAAGACTACTTTATTATAGAGATTACCGAGCAGGATATGGCGCTCGGTAAAGACAATTTGCGCGCACAACTGCACGCCATTCGTGAAAATGGCTACCGTTTGTGGATGGATGATTTCGGCAGCGGGTATTCGTCGCTGAATATGTTAAGCCAATTTGAGTTTGACGTGATTAAATATGATATGGACTTGCTCCGCAATTTGGATGACAAAGGCGGCACAAACCGTATTTTGCTCAAAGAGTTTAACCGAATAGCGGCGCAGTTGGGTATCCATACACTCGTAGAAGGGGTGGAAACGCAAGAGCAATATGAATTTGTGAAAAACATCGGTTGTGAAGTGGGGCAAGGGTATTATTTCACCCGCCCCGAATCGCTGGAGCAAATTTTAACGGATATTGCAAACGGCAGACCGGTGAAAGATTGTGAAACCCCCGAAGAGCGTGAAGAAATGAATCGTAAGAATCTGTCAGTCGTCGGCAGTTAGCGAGTGGGCTAAATAGTCAACAGTCAACAGTTAACAGAATACAGTTATTGGCAAAAAAACAAATTGCGAGCAAAAATACTTTAACTTTGCGTTTTTTGCAGTTTTTATTCTATGAAAAGATAACATCTTTCTTTATATGGGTATGGGCGGAGCCCATCTAAAAGCTGTAAACTGTCAACTGTAAACTGTCAACTAAATCAAGAGTAAAGAGGGCGTCGTGTGACGCCCTCTTTTACTCTTGATTTTTATGTATATTTGAAATATCTTCGGTGGTGCCGCCGCCGGTATCATCCGGTGCGCGGAATTCGCCTTTTTCCGCCAGTCGCAAGAAGGCGTCCACCACATCTTCCGTTAACTGTGTGCCGGAAACATCGCGAATGATGTCAATGGCTTTTTCATAATTCATCCGCTTTCTGTACGGACGGTCGGAATACATCGCATCAAAGGTGTCGGCAACCGCAATAATCTGCGCCACACGGGGAATTTCGCCCTCCTTGAGCCCGGCAGGGTACCCTTTACCGTCAGGCCGCTCGTGGTGCGATTCGGCGCCAACCACCAGTTCCGGCATCAGGCTAATGCTGTTGAGCACATCGTGCCCACGCACGGTGTGCGATTTAATCACGCCGAATTCTTCCTCCGTCAACTTGCCGGGTTTGTTGAGCACCTGGTCGGGGATACTGACTTTGCCGATGTCGTGCATCAAAGCAATGTTATAGTACTGCTCCACCGTTTCTTCATCGTAACCGAGTTCGCGCGCAAGCATTTCGGTATACTTCGCCACGCGGAAAGAGTGACCCTGTGTGTAAGAGTCCTTCATATCAATAACCTTTGCAAACGCTTCTATAATTTCACGAATCAGTTTTTTGTCGCGTTGTTGGCGGTCCTTTAAAATTTCAAGTTCATCTTCCTTATACTTATTGACCGTCAACTTAAAGCCGATGACCACACAAGCGATGAGGAATACTGCCGCAATAAGCACAATAATCATAACCAAATGGCGGGTGTAAGTGGTAATTTCATCCATCGAAATATCCGCACCGGCATAGGCAACGCACTTGCCTGTGCTGTCATAAATCGGTTCATAATCGGTCAACAGCCATCCAAAGGCATCGTTGCTTTCGATAATCTCAATCTTTTTGCCCTCTAAAAGCGTGGGCACATAGGGCGTAAAGGTTTCATCAAACTCTTGAATGTCACCGAGGTTGCCGGATTCTTCGGGGGCGGTATCAAAGAGTACATGGCACCCGTCTTCTTTAATTTGGTATACATAAAGATATTTTAAATTCGGGGTGTTTTCAAGCACATCTTTAAGCATTTCAAAGGTCTCGGCATAGGCGGCATCTTTGCCGTTTTCAAACCAGCCCTCAACCAATTTCGGGTTTACGGCGTTTGCCGCCAGTTTCGCGGCACCCTGTACCGTTTGTTCACGGTCTTCACGAATTTGCGAGCTGAGTATACTCACGCTTGCCACGGTAATGGCAGTCGCCATCACCACGGCGAGCAATATCCACAAAACTAAGAGCTTTTTATGTCGCGAGGAGCGGTTTTGTTCTTTTTTCATCTCTTTTCTCCATAGCAGTTTATTTGTTTTATTATAAAGGATTTTCCCCTACCCGTCAACGGGTTTTTGTTAGCGTGAAAGAAACTTTCACGCAGTGAATAGAGAAGAGAGAAGAGTGAAGAGTGGTGGGCGGGACACCCGCACCCGTTCCGCTTCGCTCTATTTTTTGGATAGATTATATCTGTTTTGCGCATATTTTAACCAAATTTGGATTAAATCCAAACTAATACAATCAAGTGCGAATGTGTCGCCCAATCGCTGACTGCTGACTGCCGACTGCCGACTGCTTAAATTCTAATTTAGCCACCGCAAGGGTGGCATAAATTAGAATTTACAGTCAAAACCTTCGCCCGCGTGTATCTTGCAAGATTTATATAGAAATGATATAATAAAAAAATATAAATACAGTGCTTTTTTTGTGTTGCCATGCTTTATTTTTGCAGGCAACCGCCATAAATGCGCAATTCAAACAGCACATACCGGGAGAGAAAACATGTTAAAAACCACACAAATACAAAAACCGCGCTATGTATTGATTGTAGATGACCAAGAGATTAACCGTGACATTCTCGGCGCTATTTTAGAAGATGATTATCAACTTCTTTTTGCGGCTGACGGGAAAGAAGCCATGGAACTTTTGCGCGTCCATACCGATATAATATCATTGGTGATGTTGGATTTAATGATGCCTGTAATGAATGGCTTTGAGGTGTTAGAGGCGATGCATAGCGACGAGGTGCTGCAAGAAATACCCGTGATAGTTCTCACAGCTGATAAAAATGCGGAATTAAAGGCGTTACAATTAGGTGCGGCAGATTTTATTACAAAGCCTTTTGATTTGCACGAGGTGATTTTAGCGCGTGTGGAGCGCATTGTTGAATTAAGTGAAGGCAAAAATCTGATTTCTGCCGCCGAGCACGATAAAATCACGGCACTGTATAATCGCAGTTTCTTTTGGGAGTATGCAAACAGCCTGTATGCCTACCATACGGAGATTCACTTTGATGCATTGGTGTTAAACATAGAGCAATTTCACTCTATCAATGCCGTTCACGGCAGGGAGTTCGGCGACAAGGTGCTTGCCGCCCTCGGTCAAGAGGTTCAAGCCTTTTTGCAACAGGTAAAAGGCATTGGCGGCAGGTTTGAAGCAGACCACTTCTATATTTACTGTGAGGCTTGTGAAGACTATGCAAAAGTGTTAGCGCGTTTTCAAGCGGTGATGGATGAAAAGTTTAAAGATGTGAATGTGCGCCTTCGTATGGGTGTTATGCGACGACAGGAGAATATGGAACCGCTTTCGCTGTTTGACCATGCAAACACTGCCTGCAATAAAGTGAGCGGTAACTATGCGCAACCGTTAATGATATTTAACGAAGAGATGCGCCGGCGCGAAATATTAGACAGAAAACTGCTCAATGATTTAAATGCGGCAATAGAGGAAAACCAACTCAAAGTTTACTACCAACCGAAATATGATATTCAGTGCAACCCGCCGCGACTTTCGAGTGCGGAGGCGTTGATTCGCTGGATTCACCCCGAGTTGGGCTTTATTTCGCCCGGCGAGTTTATTCCGCTGTTTGAAAGTAACGGTATGATTCGTTTGGTTGACCGCTTTGTGTGGGAAAATGCCGCCAAACAAATTGTCGCTTGGCGCAAAAAGTATGGTATCACCATACCGGTATCGGTCAATGTATCGCGCAGTGATATTTTTGATTTTACGCTTGTAGACAGGTTGGAAGCACTGATTCGAGATAATGACATCCGGCACGGTGATTTAAAACTGGAAATCACCGAATCGGCATATGCGGAAGATGTGCAAAAGATGATAGACCTCATTACCCGTTTAGAGGAAATGGGCTTTGACATTGAAATGGATGATTTCGGTTCCGGTTACTCTTCTCTCAATATGCTCTCTTCCATGCCGGTAGATGTGTTAAAAATGGATATGCAGTTTATTCGCAACATTGAATCTAACGAAACCGACCGCAAATTGGTGACACTGGTGTTGGAGATTGCCAAGCACTTAAAACTGACCGTTGTGGCGGAAGGTGTTGAAAATGAAAAGCAACTGCATATATTGCAAAACGCAGGCTGTAATTTGGTGCAGGGTTTTTACTTCTCTCGCCCGTTGCCGCCCGAAGCGTTTGAAGAGCTCATCCGAAGAGAAATAGAAACAAAAAGGGGTTAAAATATGACACTGCAAGAATTATATTCACAAATACAGGGAGATTATGATAAAGCGATGCAGGTGTTGCGTATGGAAAAATTGCTTGATAAGCACATTCGCAAACTGCCGGCAAACAGCATTTTCGGGCTCCTTGCCGCCGCCGGAGAGAGTATGGATGCCAACGCTTTATTTGAAAATGCACACGCTGTAAAAGGGGTATGCGCCAATTTAGGGTTGGTAAAATTATCTGCCTTAGCCTCCGACATTGCAGAAGAATTTCGCCCCGGCAATGCCCGTCGGTTGACGGATGCGCAAGTCAAACAAATTTTAAATGAAATAGACGCCTTGTATCAAAAAACGGCAAGTGCGATTGAACAATATACACTTTCGGCATAAAGAGGGTTTTTATGAACAGCAATACGACTCACACACCAAAAAAACAATATCTCTCTGCCGCAGGGGCATGGGCACTGGCGTTTGGCTGCAGTGTCGGCTGGGGCGCTTTTGTTATGCCGGGCACCACTTTTTTACCGATTGCAGGGCCGGTCGGCACCGCCGTCGGTATCTGCCTGGGCGCTTTGGTAATGGTAATTATTGCAAGAAACTATCATTACTTAATCAATCGCTACCCGCATGACGGGGGCGGCGCTTATACTTATATAAAAAATATATTCGGCTACGACCAGGGGTTTCTGGCATCGTGGTTTTTGATTTTAACATATATCGCCGTTATTTGGGCAAATGCTACCGCCATACCGTTGATTGCCCGCACGCTGTTGGGCAGCACATTTCAATTCGGTTTTCATTACGAGATTGCCGGGTTTAATGTGTATTTCGGCGAAATACTGATTGTTATTTTTTCACTACTCATCGGTGCACTGGTCTGCTTGCGCAGAAAAGCGGCTGCCGTTTCGCAAATTGTGATGGCAGTGACCCTTTTTGCCGTTGTCATTATCTGCTTTGTGGTGGCGGAGGTGAAAAGCAGCGGCACTGCAGCACTCAAACCGGCGTTTTCCGCCGCGCACAGCAAAGCGGGCGGCACTTTTACCATTTTTGCATTGGCACCGTGGGCGTTTGTGGGCTTCGAGTCCATTTCTCATTCTTCCGGTGAAGCAAAGTTCCCACTCAAGCGTTCATTTAAAATTATGGTTGCTGCGCTCTTCACAGCGGCGGTCGCTTATGTGGCACTGTCGCTTATAGCGGTCACGGCACTGCCGGAGGGGGCCGATTCGTGGGTAGAGTATATCGCCAATCTCGGCAAGTATACGGGCGTTCGCTCACAACCTGTCTTTTTTGCGGCACACCGGGCGCTTGGCACCGTGGGCTCCGCATTATTGGGCGTTGGGGCGCTGTGTGCAATTTTCACCGGCATTGTCGGTAATTATATTGCATTAAGTCGCTTAATGACCGGTATGTCAAACGATGGTTTAATGTACGGAAAACTCGGCAAATTAGATAAAAACGGC
Organism: Oscillospiraceae bacterium; assembly: GCA_902794945.1. GTDB lineage: Bacteria > Bacillota > Clostridia > Oscillospirales > Acutalibacteraceae > RUG714. The sequence goes on along the minus strand of CADBJA010000002.1, from coordinate 7,636 downwards.
GTGCCGCGTAATGCGATTTGGTGTATTTTTTTAGTGTCGTTTATTCTGCCTTTCTTTGGCAGAACGGCAATTAGCTGGATTGTGGATGTTACCACTGTCGGTGCCACCATCGCCTTTGCATTTACCTCTGCGGCAGCCGGCAGAGAAGCGATGAAAGAAAAAAACAAGCCGGCAGCGGTATGCGGCATCATCGGCTTTATTATCTCGTTATTATTTGCGCTGGAGTTTTTGGTGCCGAACATCACTTCGGTCAAAACACTGTCTACCGAATCATACCTGATACTTGCCGCGTGGGCAATTTTGGGCTTTGTGGTATTTTTGTGTCTGCTTAAAAAAGATAAAGAGCGTAAACTCGGCAGGTCTACCATTGCGTGGATTGTATTGCTCGGGTTGGTGATTTTTACCTCGAGCGTATGGTTGCGCCAAACTATTTCCAAAACGATTGACAGTGCGGTGGCGCAAGGCAATCTCACCCAAACAGGGGTGGTGCAAAAATCACTCAATACGGTGGAAAACAACCTGTTGGCGGCAATTTTAATTCAAGTGGCACTGATTGTAACGGCGCTGATAATTCTTTTTACCATTTATGCAGTGATACAAAAGCGCGAAAAGCAAACAGAAATAGAAAAATTCCTCGCAGAAGAGAGTTCCCGGGCAAAAACGAGTTTTCTTTCCAATATGAGCCATGAAATCCGCACGCCGATGAATGCCATTATCGGTTTAGATAATATTGCATTGCGCGACCCGGAACTGAAACCGAAAACCAGAGAGCAGCTCGAAAAAATCGGCGCGAGTGCAAAACACCTGTTGGATTTAATTAATGATATTTTGGATATGAGCCGCATTGAATCCGGCAGAATGGTACTGAAAAACGAGGAATTCTCGTTCCACGATTTTTTGGAGCAGGTAAACATTATCATCAACGGGCAGTGTGAGGATAAGGGCTTACAATATGAGTGTAACATTGTGGGTGGGTTGAATGACTACTACATCGGCGATGTTATGAAATTAAAGCAGGTGCTTATTAATATACTCGGCAATTCCGTGAAATTTACCGAAGCACCCGGTAAAGTATCGCTCACTGTGAGCAGCAGTGAAGTGAGCGATACACAGTACCGCTTATTCTTTAAAATGCAAGACACCGGCATCGGTATGGATGAAGCCTTTATTCCGCAACTGTTTGAAGCATTCTCGCAAGAAGATGCGACCACGACAAACAAATACGGCGGCAGCGGCCTCGGTATGGCAATCACAAAAAACTTTGTTGAAATGATGAACGGTGAAATTAAGGTAGAGAGCCGGAAAGGTGTCGGCTCCACCTTTACCGTAAGCGTGGTGCTCGAAAAGAGCGAGCGCACCTATCAGTCCGACCACGGTATCCGCTTACCCGAAAACCTGCGCGCACTCGTGGTAGATGATGATGAAGTCGCGTGCGAGCACGCACGGCTGGTTTTGAACACATTGGGTGTTCAAACCGAAGCGGTGAAATCACCCAAAGAAGCCACGGGACTTTTACAGAGCGCGGCAGAAAAAGGAACTGCCTATGATTTGGTGCTGACCGACTACAAAATGCCGCAGATGGACGGTTTGGAATTAACACGCTTTATTCGCCGATTAAGTGAGAATAAAACCATTGTGATTATGCTCACCGGTTACAATTGGGATTTGATTGAAGAAGATGCCGAGCGTGAGGGTGTGGATATGATGATGGCAAAGCCGCTGTTTGCGGATGATTTGTTGCACGGTATTCTCTCGGCACTTGAAAAAAGAGGGACGGAGGGCATCGCCGCAAGGGAGGCACCCCCCGCACAGGAGGCGCAAAATGCGCTTGCCGGTGTGCGTGTTTTAATTGCGGAAGATATGGATGCCAATGCCGAAATTTTGGCAGATATTTTGGAACTTGAAGAGATTGAGTCGGAGCGCGCCGAAAACGGCAAGGTGGCAGTAGAAATGTTTTCCGTGCACCCGGCAGGGTACTACCGTGCCGTTTTAATGGATGTGCGTATGCCGGAAATGGACGGATTGGAGGCCACCAAAACCATTCGCGCCCTTGAAAGGGACGATGCCCGTGCCATTCCGATTATTGCCATGACGGCAAATGTGTTTGATGAAGATGTGGAGCGCTCTCGCGCAGCGGGAATGAATGCGCATTTATCCAAACCGATAGAGCCGGAGCATCTCTATCAAACATTGGCAGAACTGATTAACAAAAGCGAAAACAATCGCTAAAAACCGGGCGGTTGTCATACATTTTATGCCGAAAGCGTGGCACAGATTGAGAAATTAAAAGCATAGTTATAAATTTTCATCTTTTAAAGAGAGGGCTTTGTGATGCAGTATATCAAAAAAACCACCCCTTGCGGAGAGATTAAGGGTATTGACGGTGAAAGGTGTTTGGAATTTCGCGGCATTCGTTATGCGCGCGCCTTGCGCTACGAAAAACCGGTAGAGGTAACGCACTGGGAGGGCGAGTATGATGCCACGCACTTCGGCGCCTGCTGTTACCAGCACCGTGCGTTTGAGGATGACGCGGTGGTTAACCCCTTTTACCATAAGGAATTTCGTGCGGGTCTGGAGTTTACTTACAGTGAAGACTGTCAGTTTTTAAACATTTGGGCGCCTAAAGATGCCGAAAATTGCCCGGTACTCGTCTTTATTCACGGCGGCTCTTTCACCGGCGGCAGTGCCGATGAAGGGCATATCAAAGGCGAGCGCTTTGCCGAAAAGGGCATTATAATGGTGGCGATGAACTACCGTTTAGGTCCTTTCGGCTTTTGCGCGCATAAAGATTTAAAAGATGAAAGCGGTGCTTTGGCAAACTTCGGCTTGTACGACCAAACGGTGGCTTTTGAGTGGGTACTGCATAATATTGCGGCATTCGGCGGCGACCCCGAAAACATCACCTTAATGGGACAGAGTGCCGGTGCAATGAGTGTGGATATTCACTTAAACAACCCGCGCTTAAAAGGTAAATTTAAGCGCGCGATTATGCTTTCCGGCTCCGGCTTGCAGCGCTGCCTGTTAAAGCCGTTAAGCATTCAAAAAATCACCCCGTTTTGGGATAAGGTGATGGCGTATGCCGATGCTTCTTCTATCGCGGAACTGCGCGCCATTCGCCCGCAAAAGCTTTACTATGCGTGGAAAAAAGCGTGCGCCGGAAACCCGCTCACCATGCCTTACACCTTCCCGGTGTATGATGGAAAGATTTTGAGCAAAGAAACGTTCCGTTTATCCGCCATTCCCGATATGCCCTACATCATCGGTTCCACCTGCACGGATATGTTCCCCATTGTGTTAGAGGGCGTCGATAAAAAATGGGGCGCTTTCGCGCAGAAGAACAATACAAAACCCTGTTATTTCTTTAACTTTAACCGTGAGTTGCCGGGGGATAATATGGGCGCTTGGCACGCGGCGGATTTGTTGTATGTATTTTCGACTCTCGATTTTAACTGGAGACCGTTTGAAGAAATTGACTATATTATTTCCGAACAGATTTCGGATGCCTTCGTTGCCTTTGCGGAAAATGACAATCCCAACGGCGCCGCTATCCCGAACTGGGAGGCGGATTATCGGGTGCCGATGTCGTTTGATGAACACAGTGCACCCGCAAAGTGGAAAACCAAAGAGAATTTAAATGTCACCTTTAACGGAAAAGGAAAAACAATCTAATGGCAAAATTTCAACACTTTTTTACATCACAATCCCTTTCGGAACACACCCGCCTGTATGCGAGCGGGGATACCCGCGTGCGCCTTGATTTTGTGAGCGAGAGCGCACTGCGCGTTGCCGTGTACCGTGAGGGGGATGCCATATTACCTACCTTTAATATAGACCCCGAAAACCGCTTTTTAAGAGAGGGCAGAGAGCGATTAGATACGGCAGGGTTTTCCCTGTGCGCGCCGCAGGTAACAGCGGGTGATGCGCAGGATGCGATTACACTGCCCTGCGGTGTAAAAATTTATGTAAAAAAAGAAAACTGTTTGCTCACTTACTACGCGGGCGAGCAGGTTTTATTTGCCGACCGTGCGCCGCTTGCCTATAATTTTGCGGGCGAATTCGGCACGGGGGTATACCACTACCTCACAAGAGAGCCGGGCGAAGCCATCTTCGGTGTGGGCGATAAAGGCGGTGCGCTCAACAAAGCGGGCAGAGCCTTTCGCATTGAAACCACCGATTGTATGGGGTATGATGCCGCCACGAGCGACCCGCTGTATAAGCACATCCCTTTTTATATTTGTGAAAATTCTACCGGCGCATACGGTGTTTTTTATGATACTGCCGACACCTCATATTTAGATTTCGGCAAAGAAATCAATAACTATTACCCGCCGTATAAATATTTTAAGAGCGAAGATAATGCTCTTGTTTACTATGTGTTTTTCGGCACAAAATTTGATATTTTGAGGCAGTTTGCGCGCCTTGTCGGCAAGCAGGCGTTCCCGCCGCGCTGGAGTTTTGATTATTGCGCGAGTACCATGGCGTATACCGATGCGCCTGATGCCGAAAAACAGTTCGATTTGTTTTTGGAAAAATTAGAACAGAGTGCACTGCCCTGCAGCGGATTTTACCTTTCTTCGGGCTATACCTCTATCGGGGAGCGGCGCTATGTTTTTCATTGGGACAATGATAAGTTTCCCGACCCTGCCGCCTTTGTCAAAAAGTTTGCAGAGCGTGGCATCGAACTCATTCCCAACATCAAACCCGCTTTTTTAACTTTCCACCCGCTGTATGAAGAAATCGCGGCAAAGGGACTTTTTGTCAAAAATGCGGACGGGAGCCCCTTTGTTACCGAGTTTTGGGATGGGCTCGGCTCTTACCTTGATTTTACAAACCCTGCGGCGGCTGCCTTTTGGAAAGAGCAGGTGCAAAGCGCCCTGCTATCTACCGGTATGCATACCACTTGGAATGATAATAATGAATTTGATATTAAAGATGCGGACGCTTTGTCCTACGGTTTTGGCGGCGGCACAGTAACAGCGAGTCGTATTCGCCCGATACTAACCTATTTGATGAATGTGGCATCGTTTACCGCACAGCGTGAAACCTACCCGAAACTGCGCCCGTTTCTTTCTACCCGCAGCGGCGGCATTGCCTTGCGCCGCCTGGCGCAAACCTGGTCGGGCGATAACCGCACGGCGTTCCCCGATTTGCGCTATTGCCATAATATCGGGCTGACGATGTCCATATCGGGGCTTTCGTTTTACGGGCACGATGTGGGCGGCTTTCACGGCGCAATGCCTTCAAGAGAGCTGTTGTTGCGGTGGATACAGCACGGCATTTTTGAGCCGCGCTTTACCATTCATTCGTGGAATGAGGATGGTTCTGCCACCATGCCGTGGAGTTACCCCGATATTTTGCCGGCAGTGCAAAAACTCTTTGCACAGCGCAGTCGCCTAATTCCGTATTTATACCACTGTGCTTACCGTGCGGTGGAGGAAGAAATCCCGATGAACGCTCCGCCGCTACTCTATTATGATGATAAAGAACTGTACACCCAAAATGATACCATGCTCGTGGGTACCGATATGTTAGTGCCGTTTATTTTTGATGAAGGGGTAACGGAAACCTCCGTTTACCTGCCCCGCGGTGAGCGGTGGTATTTGGGTGAAACCTGCTATGAGGGCGGGCAGTGTGTGCGCGTACCGATAGCGCCGGAGAGTGAAATGCCGTATTTTGTGAAAGCGGGCAGTATTGTGCCGCTCGGGGAAGAAGACATCATTTTTTATGTGTACCCGTTAGAAAACGGCGCGTTTACCGGCACTTTCTTTACGGACGACGGCTTGACCGATGCTTACAAAGAAAACCGCTGTGTGAAATTGCAATTTGCGGTTTCTTGTGATGCCGACACCGTAAAAGTGAAATGGAACAACACAGGCGATATGCCCTTCACCCCGCGTTTCCAATTAGCCGCGGGCGATATAAGAAAACTTTGTGTAGAGTGTAGTTTGAAGAGCGAAGAGTGAAGATAAGGGCGGGAAGATTCAAAGGCACAAGGCATAAGGCACAAGGCACAAGTAGGCTCGTTTCACTCGCAATGAATAATGAATAATGAATAAGAACCTGCCACAAAGTGTCAGAACCTTGGCGTTCGCATAACTACCGTTATGCTCGGCTAAATGAAGAATTGAGGGCGACACATTCGCACTTGTTCCGCTTCGCTCTATAGGCTCACTGCGTTCGCAGAGAAGAGAGAAAAGAGAAGAGAGAAGAGTGGTGGGCGGGAGCACCCGCACCCGTTCCGCTTCGCTCTAATAATGTTTATTTAATCATATATAGCCTCCCTTGTGCAAAGGGAGGTGTCACGAAGTGACGGAGGGATTGTTTTACAATCGGGTAAGGGCGGAGCCCTTCCTTAACTCCACTCTCCACTCTTCACACTTCAAACTATAATATAAGAAAGAGAAAACGAAAAATGCAAATGGGATTTCGCTGGTACGGCGAAAATAACGATAACATTACCCTTGCGGATATTAAGCAAATCCCCGGGGTAAGCACTATTGTGTGGGCACTGCACGATAAAATGCCCGGCGAAGTATGGGAGCCGGAAGAAATTGCAGCGGTGCAGGCGCAATTAAAGCCTTACGGGTTTCATATGGATGTGGTCGAGAGCGTGAATGTGCACGATGATATAAAAATCGGTCTGCCCTCGCGCGAACAGTATATTGAAAATTATATTCAGACCATCCGCAACCTTGCGCCTTTCGGCGTGAAAGTGATTTGTTATAACTTTATGCCGATTTTTGATTGGACGCGTTCCGATTTGTTTCACCCGGCAGAGGATGGCACCACTTCCTTGTATTACCAAAAAGATATGATACAGGATGACCCTAAGCAGATGGCGGCATATGTGATGAGTTTTACCGAAAAATACCATATGTCTTTCCCCGGGTGGGAGCCGGAGCGCATGGCAAAGTTAGACGAACTGTTTGAAGCGTATAAAGATGTAACCAAGGAAAAGTTGTGGGAGAATTTGCGCTACTTTTTAGAGCGATTGATGCCCGTGTGCCACGAGTGCGATATCAAAATGGCAATTCACCCGGATGACCCGCCGTGGGATATTTTCGGTTTGCCCCGCCTGTTGGTGGATGAAAAGAGCATTGAGCGCTTTTTGAATATGGTTGATGACCCGTATAACTGCCTCACTCTGTGTTCGGGTTCTTTAAATGCGAATCCGAAAAACAATGTGGCAGAGATTGTCAAAAACCATTGTGATAGAATCGCTTTTGCACACATTCGCAATGTGCGCCACTTCCCGAACGGTGACTTTGCCGAAGCAAGCCACCGCGAGTGTGACGGAGATACCGGCATTTTGGATATTTTAAAAGCCTATCACGACGGCGGGTTTAACGGTTACATCCGCCCCGACCACGGCAGGCATTTGTGGGATGAAAAGCCCGGCACCGTGCGCCCCGGGTACGGGTTGTATGACCGCGCGCTCGGCATTATGTATATGCTTGGTGCGTGGGACTATATGGAAAAGACGAAGTCTTTTCCAAGTGAAGAGTGAATAGTGAATAGTGAAGAGTGAAGAGTGAAGGGCGGGACACCCGCACCCGTTTGGTAGATAGTAGGATTATATCTATTCTGCGCATATTTAAGCCAAATTCGGATGAAATCCAAACGAATAAAATCAAGT
>CADBJA010000001.1 GCA_902794945.1 Oscillospiraceae bacterium | reverse complement strand
TTAATATTTTTTCTTTTCGGTGCCCATCCCAAAAAAGGGATACATCGTTTTAGGGTTATTCGTTTTGGGAATATTCTTGCTCAATTGCAGAAACTACGCATTGAAGAATCTGAATTGCACATTGAATTCCTGCTTCGTATGACGATAGCATCGACTCGTGAATTTTATCTATTGCTTCGCCAACATTCGACTCAGGAAAATGAATGTCAACCCGAACTTCGATTGTCTTCGTTTTCATTTGAAAAACCTCCTTTCTTTCATTTTTTTCGATTGTCACATATCCTTTCTCTGGCGTTAACATTAATAATATATCGACAAATACTCCAAATTTAACTAAAATAACAAAATCACACTAATTTTTAAGGATGACTTTTTTAGCATAAAAATATGATGTCATTAATTTGTCGCAAACACGATATTTATTTTTTTTTAAAAAATGATATAATAAAAATAAAGACTATATATAAAATATATTTTATCTAATATCAAACTGTTTAAGTATTTTAAGTTTATTATGTAATATAAGATTACACGCGCATACGCATTATTATATAATATAAAATATTATATTATAATAATGCGAGTTACGCCGACCGCCATTAATACGGGGCAGTCAGCGTAAGCGCTACGATTACAAATTAGACATAATCGAACGATTTTTATTTAAAATAGAACGAACACGCAAAATAAAAAAACATTTATTATTAATTAAAAAACAAAAACGACGAAAAATGTAAATCATTTAAGGAGGAGCTATTTTGTCTATTATGGAACACACCTTCATTGTGGAACAAGGCATTGGCGAAGCTATCAAGAACGATAGTCAATACATACTTGCTAACACTCCCCATATTCGAATCAATCGCGAATTCCTATTTGACGGTGGAGGAATACTGAATACCTTTATCCATGTGGTCTCATGGATGTATTTCCGCTCAGGCACAACTAAGTATGGGACGAAAGAGATACATACGACTCCGGGCGAATATCAATGTAAGCTCAATTCATTCGACCGACTTCATCGCGTTAACGGACGGGGCAAATACTCTGCAGTGAACTCATTACAATATCTTCATAAGAACGACATTATACATATCCGGTATGATGAGAATTCGAGATTTTACACATTCAAACTCAACTCGTCCTTAGTAAAAAAAATCTATAAGCCCATTCTACATATGACTGATTATGCCCCCGCAACACACAAAGGATACATGTTCATTCCACGGAATTTGGCAGAGTATCTCCCGATCGATTATCGTTACTCAGAGATCGATGCATTGTGGGATATTATTACCTCTATGTGTATCCGCGATGTTAATGTACCATGCTCTCAAAAACATGCTGTATATGTACCAATGGATGCTGACGGCGTCTATCACCGCATCATTTCCTTCGATTATCTCGCGAAGCGTTGGCATTGGAGCAAGTCTTCGGTTTCTGCATTTTTTTCTAAATATAGTAATATTGTGACTTTGTGTCATATGGATGGCGTACAAGGAAGTATAGTCTATGTGAATAATTCTATATTGACCAGCGGTCTTATCGTCAACGAAAAAATCACTGAAATAGGACTACCCATATCTCAATTATTGCCACCGCCTGCACTGGCTGAAGGGGTTAGAAGAAGAAAATATGATAAAGACATAAGGCAATTTTTACTTTTAAATTAAAACTTTTTTCTAAAGATGATAAAGAATGGTTGTGAGCATATGACGAATAGGGTGACTATATTCGCTGTTTGATTTAATGTATTTATGGCAATGTAATCCAAAATCCGGTTTTGGCAAAAAACTCTAAAAATTCGGTTATTTTTATGAACAATATATTTAATGAAGAATACTTTTGCATCAAATACTATAAAGATATTGATTTTTGGTATTACGAATAACTGCATTTTTAACCGGGTATCCCCTATCCCGTTCATAATGCTTCAAAATCTATTATCAATTAACATACAGAGATGGGCAAACGCCCATCTCTGTGTTGTTTTATGCGGTTTCTGCAGGTACATTTGTTCGTCAAAAATCTAATTTAAGTATTCTGTGCTATGTTGTAAATTCAGATAAGATAATTTTATTGATTTACTCAAATATTTAATATATAATATTTATAATTATTGTTATAACAGTTTGGAGGATTATATGCCTGCACCAAGTGAGTATAAAGCAACGATTACAAGAGAAAAATTTTTATATTTTGAAACTCGTATGATAGCCAAATATAAAGTCAAAGGTTATTCGGATGATGAAATAATCCGCTTATCAGTGGAAGAAAACCTGTTGCAAATGCCAACCGAAAAGAGTTCCAAACTTTTGGCTGCAGGTTGCTTGCGAAAATTAAACTGCAATAATCCTGCGCTGACAGAAGTGATTGCCAACGCACCAACAGATATCGCAAAACAGGCGAATTTGTATGCCATGATGAATTATAACCGCTTGGTATGGGATTTTATGGTTTTAGTCATTGGCAAAAAGTATAGGGAATATGACTTATCCTTCGGAAAAAAAGATGTTAATGTTTTTTTTAGTATGCTTGCAGAACAAAATGAAAAAATTGCAGCATGGTCGCCTTCAACGCTTGAAAGAATCAGAAACATATTTATAAAAATGTTAGTCGATACCGGTTATTTGGATGATGCGAATAGCGAGTATTTAAACCGTGTATTTTTATTCGATGAAGTAAAAGACATTATTATTGCCAACGCCGATGAAATCGTGCTTCCTGCGTTTAATTGTTTTGTTTAAAGAATGAGGGGAAACCAATGAGTAATACAAAAATTCAATTAGATAATTTTACAAAAAAACTAAATGATGATGCTTTTTTGGCAAATAAGGGCTTAAGCAATGAAGTTGGCATTCATATTCTTTGTTATGAACCGGAAGAAGAAATGTTAATTGAACACTATCTGCAGAAACTGGATACCATGACTTCTATTAAAGCACATATCATTAAATGTGACTTGTATGAAATCTTTTTAGAAATTTGCGAAGAAAAACGCGTGTTGGATCGTATTCCACCGATGGAGGAACAAAAAGACAGCGAAACATTTTTAAAAATGATTTCCTACTTCGCAACGCCACAAGCGTTTGTACAAAAAATGGATTACTCACCCCATAAACCGGGCGATGTATTATTGATTTACGGTGTTGGTAAGGTATACCCGTATATGCGGTGTAACCATATTTTAGAAAACATTCAACCGGTGTTTCCGGATATTCCTGTGGTGGTTTTTTACCCGGGCAAATATACAGGTCAACAAATCAAACTGTTTAATAAATTTTCAAGCAATTACTACCGTGCGTTTAATCTATTATAGTTGCGAGTTGGGTGCCTACGGCAGTTGCGAGTTGCGAGTTGCAAGAGTCGAGATTCGGGATTCGGTTTAGAATTAACCACGACCCACGACCCACGAAGTATAAACCATAAAGAGGAGAAAAAGATGAAACTGCAAAACATTTATCAAAAAGATATAAACCGTTCTATCAATGGCGTTATTAAAGCCGATCAAAATGATGATGTGAACTTACTGCAAGAGTTTAGCGAGTATATTATCACCAAAGAGTTACGAAAGCATTTTGAAGCTTTTTTTAAAGCATATGAGCATTCGATTGACACACCGACGGATAAAATCGGCGTTTGGATTTCCGGCTTTTTTGGGTCCGGTAAATCGCACTTCTTGAAGATATTATCTCATTTGCTTGAGAATAAAGAAATCGCCGGCAAACATGCAATTGATTATTTTGAAGATAAAATTGATGACCCGCTTATGTTTGCAATGATGAAAAAATGCACGCAGGTGCCTACCGAGTCTATATTGTTCAATGTTGATGTAAAATCAACAGGCAAAAAAGGCAAAAATGCGGTGTTTGATTCTTTTACAAAAGTGTTTTTTGAACACCGCGGCTATTTTTGGGATAGGCGCGTTGCTTTGTTTGAACAGTTTTTGGATAAAAACGGCAAATACGAAGTTTTTCAAGAGAGATTTGAGCAAATTCACGGCTCTTCGTGGGAAGATGGACGTGAAGGGTTTGATTTCTTTAGAGATGATATTGCACAAGCGGTATCGGAAGTATTGGGTATCAGTTTGGTTGCAGCCAATAATTGGTTTGATAACAATAACTCAACCGACTATGGTATTGATAACTTCGTGGATGACATTAAAGCATATATTGACTCAAAAGGTAAGGATTTCAGGCTCATTTTCTGTGTGGATGAAATGGGTCAATATATGGGTGAAGAAAGAGATTTAATCTTAAATCTGCAATCCATTGTAGAAGAAATCGGCACAAAATGCACGGGTAGAGTTTGGGTGCTTGTTACCAGCCAAGAGGCAATGGATTCCATCACCAAGGTTAGGGCTGCCGATTATTCTAAAATTCAAGGCAGGTTTAATACAAGGCTTTCTTTAACTTCTTCCAGCGTAGATGAAGTGATTAAAAAAAGAATTTTGGAAAAAACCGATACAGCTGCAATGCTGTTAAAAGGGCAGTTTGGCACAAACAGCACTGTACTTAAAAATATCTTCACTTTCCAAGATGCCAGAAAATCATTGCATGGGTATAATGATGAAACCGAGTTTGTGCAAACCTACCCCTTTGTGCCATATCAGTTTCAACTTTTCCAAGATACTTTAGTAGGTATTCGTGAACACAGCAGTACAGCACAACACCAGTCCAGCGGTGAGCGCTCTATGCTTTCCGCTTTCCAAGAAGTGGCACAAAAGTTAAATGATAAAGAGGAAACCGCACTCGCTCCGTATTATATGTTTTATAAGCCTGTAAATTCGTTTTTGGAAAGTGATATCAAAAGGGTGATTGAAAGAGCGGAACAGGCAAGTGAAAGTGGTGAAGGGGTTGAAGAGTATGATGTTTGTGTACTCAAACTACTGTATTTAATTAAATATATTAAAGATATTCCTGCTACATTGGAAAACATTGCCGTTTTAATGGCGGATGATATGAATGTGGATAAAATTGCGCTTAAAAAGACCATAAAGGAATCTTTAGAGCGCCTGTTTAACGAAAACTATATCGGTAAGAGTGGTAGCAATTATGTTTTCTTAACCAATGAAGAACAGGATATTGAAAAGGAAATCAAAAACGAGTACGTTGATCCCGATCAAATCGTTTCAAAAATTCAAAATATAGTTTTTGAAGACTTGTATATGAATAAACAAATCCGTGTTGGCAAAAACAACTTCGGATTTGATCAATATGTAGATGATAAACTGTTTGGCAAAGCATCCAATCCTATCAAACTGCGTATTGTTACCGGTGAATCGGATTATGCCGGTGCAGGTGATGCAAAATTGATGTTGGATTCCAAAGCAAATAATGAAGCCATTTGTGTTTTAGATGCTACATATGACTTTGATCTTGAGTTACAAACGGCAGCAAAAATTATTAAGCACTCAAACAAAACCAATCGCTCGCAGTTGAGTGATGTGGTTGTGGATATCCTCACAAAAAAGAGAAGAGAAGCCACCGAGTGTGAAAAGAAAGCAAGAAATCTCATAGCCTCTGCTATTGTGAACGGCACTTTTTATATTTGTGGTGAAAAAATGCAAATTGCCGGTGCCGGTGTAAAGGAAAAATTTGATACTGCCTTGACACACCTTGTGAAAATTGTCTATCACAAAATGGATATGATAAAGAAAAATTACACCCACTTGGCAGATGTGCTTGAAATATTCAGCGGTCAGGAGATGATAGGCAATACTAACCCCAATATAGAGGCGATGGATGAAGTATTCCTTTGGATTGATACGCGAGCAAAACAACGGCGCACGGTTGTTATGAGCGAAGTGCTGGAGCGATACAAAAAAGACCCTTACGGGTGGGAAGAGAATGACATTATTGCCGTAATTGCCGGATTAATTGTGAATAAAAGTATTCATGTGGTTTATGGCGGCATGGTGTATCAAGAGCGTGATTACCGCTTGTTGGAAATTTTAAGCAAAAAGAGCGAGGTAGATAAAACTAAAATTGAGAAGCGAGAAGAAATTGATAAAAAGCTTCTCAAAGAAGTGAAGAATTTCCTCATTGATTATTTGGATATAATGAATATTTCGGATGATGAAGATGAACTGGCAGAAAGAATTATCAGTGAATTTGAAACAATCCGCAAAGAGTGTAATGATACGATTGCAGCATACTATACCGATGGTAAGGTCTACCCGGGTAGAAGTGTTTTGATGAAAAATGTTTCCGTGATTGAATCGGTGCTGAAATGCAGAAAAGATAATATTGCCCTTTTCAAAAAAGTACTTGATTGTGAAGATGAATTGTTTGACCTTGCCGAAGATAAGCAGGTTGTGCTAACATTCCTTGAAAACCACCGTGCTATTTTTGAAAACGGATATGAGGCACTGAAGAAATTTCAAGATGAACAGTTCTATTTACAAAATAGCGAGCAGGCAGTTGAAAAAATAGAACAATTGGAAACCATCATCACCTCTAAAAGCCCATATAGGCGTATGAACGAAATACCCGGTTTGGTGAATGATATTCAAGCCATTTATAATCAATTGCTTGAAGCAAAAAAAGAGGAACTTCATGCATTCTTTGATACATTAGAAACAGAAATGCTTACAATTTTTGATGGGGATGAAACGGCAAAAGATGTGGTTGATTCCGTGCGCTATGCTAATTCTTGGAAGGCAAGCGCCGATAAAAAAGACAGCATTACCAAATTGGATGCAATGAAAACCCAATATCAGGCACAAAAAGATGGTCTTTTGCAAAGCGCTTACCATAAAAAGTATGCCAATGATGAACCGCAGCAAAAGGAAGTCGAAGGTGGTCAAACGAAACCTGTTGCACCGCGGATTATAAAAGTGTCACGAGCAGTCGTGTTACCCGGTGTGCGCTTGAGCAGTGAAAAAGAAGTGGAAGAATATGTGGAGTTTATAAAAAAATACCTGCTCAAAGAATTAGAAAATGGTGACGCTGTTCAGATTCAGTAGTTAAAGTTGCGAGTTGCGAGTTGCAAGTTGCGAGAGAAGTTGCGGGTTGCGAGTTGCAAGTTGCGAGAAAAGTTGCGAGTTGCGAGAGGATGGTTAAAAATGGGAGCAAAATATCAAGAGTTAAAAGTTTGGCAGAAAGCAATGGATTTGGTCGTGGAAATCTATGCGTTATTAAAACTTTTGCCAAAAGAGGAAATGTATGCTCTTTCGGATCAAATGAGAAGAGCAGCTGTTTCTATTCCCTCTAACATTGCTGAAGGTCAACAGAGACTATCGGAAAAAGAGTTTTCAAACTTTCTTTCTTTTTCAAGAGGTTCTGTAGCCGAGTTGGAAACGCAGTTGTTGATTTGCGTAAAATTAGGTTATTTAACAAGTGACCAAGTACAAAAACCATTAGAACATTGCAGGGAAATTGGTCTGATGTTAAGTGCAATGATTAATAAGTTTAGAAAATAAGTTGCGAGTTTTTAAAGAAACGTCAATTCTTATTAATAGTGGTACGAGCATAAATAAAAAAGAAGTAAGTGAAGGAAAAAAGCTGTGAGTGAAGATTTAAGTTCTTTCAACTTGAACCTCGAAACTCGCAACTGCCGAAGGCTCGCAACTCGAAACTTGCAACTAAATCCCGGAGGAATTTCCATGAACAAAAATGCATTAAAAACATTTGCCGTTAACGCAAGAAAAAATTTGATTGCCGCTGTAAAAAACAGGGCGTATGAATATGGCATTGATGCCACCGGATTCGGTGAGAGAAAGGCAACTGTAATCAACGGCAGACCGCTAAGCAGTACCGAGGTGGAGCAAAGAGCAAAATTAGTTGCGGAAATTGAGGCAAACGGTTATGAACAGGTAATGGAAGAAGCGGCTTACACTTGGTTTAACCGCTTTATTGCCTTGCGCTATATGGAAGTGAACCGCTACCTGCCTTCACGCATTCGTGTGTTTACAAATGAAGCCGGCGAATTTGACCCTGAAATTTTAAAACGCGTAGATGAATTGGATTTTATAGGGGAACAAGAGCAGCAAAAGGTGTATGATTTTATTGAAAACAGCGATAGAGACGGGCTGTTTAAATTTTTAATCATTGCGCAGTGTAATGCGTTACATACTTTGTTGCCGTGTATGTTTGAACCGTTGAGCGATTATACAGAGCTGTTGTTTCCGGCTAATTTACTGTTAGAAAACAGTGTATTGGCAGATATGGTTAACACTATTCCCGAAGAAGATTGGTATGACCAAGTGCAGATTATCGGTTGGTTGTATCAGTATTACAATAGCGAATTTAAAGATGAAACGTACGCTGAATTAAAAAAGAAAGCAAAATTGACCAAAGAAAAAATCCCTGCGGTCACACAGCTTTTTACCCCCGACTGGATTGTGCGCTATATGGTAGAAAATTCTCTTGGCAGATTGTGGTATGAAGGTCACCCGGATGAAGCAATGAAATCCGAGTGGAAATATTTCCTCGATGAAGCGGAGCAGGAAGCAGAAGTTCAAACACAGTTAGATGCAATCAAAGCAGAATATGCCGGTATAAAACCCGAGCAGATTAAAGTGATGGACCCGAGTATGGGCTCCGGTCATGTGTTAGTCTATGCTTTTGATGTGTTAATGCAAATCTATCTATCACAAGGGTGGCGTGAGCGTGAAGCCGCAAAGTCTATTGTAGAGAACAACCTTTACGGGATTGATATTGATAAAAGAGCTTATCAGCTTGCCTACTTCGCCGTGATGATGAAGGCGAGAAGTTATAGCAGAAACATTTTAAAAGAAGATGTTACGGACCACCTTTGTGTGATTCGAGAATCCAATCATTTCGATTATGATTGTTTAGACTTGTTCGGTAAAAATAGCACGATTGCCAAACGGTTAGTAGAAGAATTGATTGATGCAAAAGAATACGGCTCTATTTTGATGTTGAAAACGCCGTTTGCCCATATGCAACTGTTGCAAAAGCAACTCGCTGAAATTGAAAACACGGAATACGAAAATTATTTAGATTATGCACATAAAGAGATTTTAATAGATTCTTTTAAACCATTATTAAAACAAGCAATTCTGCTTGCCGATAAATACGATGCAGTTATCACAAACCCACCGTATATGACACCCACACCAAAGCAAAAGCCGTATGTAGAAAAGAATTATCCCGATTCCAAAGCGGATTTATTTGCTGTGTTTATTGAAAAGTGTCAATCTATGACAAATAACAATAGATTCTATGCAATGATAACAATGCAGTCATGGATGTTCCTTTCATCTTTTGAAAAGTTGCGTGTTAAAATGATGCATGTTGATACTATCAATATGGCACATCTCGGCGCGAGGGCGTTTGATGAAATTGGCGGTGAGGTGGTACAAACAACGGCGTTTGCAAGAAGAAAATCTAATTTGCCGAATTATAAGGGTGTGTACTGTCTCTTGATTGAACCAAAAAGCGAGCAAGGCAAATGCGATATGTTTTTTGAAGGAATAAATCGCTACTGTGCAAGGCAATCCAACTTCAAAAAAATCCCCGGCTCACCGATTGCGTATTGGGTGAGTGAACAATTGTTGAAGGTATTTGAACAAAAAAAAATTGGGGATTATGCTTATCCGAAACAGGGTTTGGCGACAGGAGATAATAACCGATTTTTGAGATATTGGTTTGAAGTATGCTTCAGCAATGTGTTTTTTAACTGTACAAGCCATCATGAATCAACATCATCAGATATTAGGTGGTATCCTTGTAATAAGGGCGGATCTTTTAGGCGCTGGTATGGTAATAATGATTATGTGGTTGACTGGGAAAATGATGGCAATCGTATAAAGAATTTTTTTGGCGAGAACGGAAAACTGCGTTCCAGACCACAAAATATTGATTTTTATTTTAAAAAAGGAATCACATGGTCAACGCTTTCGAGTGGAGGTCTCTCAATGAGATTTAGTCCAGAAGGTTTTTTATTTGAAACAAAGGGATCAGTTTGTTTCATGAAAAATAATAATAATTTATTATATCTTTTAGGACTTGTCAACTCGAAGATTGTAGACCAAGTATTATTTGTGTTATCTCCCACATTAGATTACCATGAGGGACCAATGTCTAAAGTCCCAGTTATAATTTCAAATGAAAAGCATGACTATGTAGATGTGAAAGTAAAAGAAAACATAATCTTATCAAAAAAGGACTGGGATTCTTTTGAAACTTCTTGGGACTTTAAAAAGCATCCGCTGATTTGAGTTTCGAGTTTCAAGTTGCGAGTTGCAAGAGCAGAGTAAGATTGTGAACATATTATTGGGGTATTAAACAAATGTCAAAAAAGAAGAATTATAAAGAATGTAATACAACGCCTTTTGAAACGGGAATTAGAGGTTTTCAGAACATTGCTAAATATTATATGTATTATGCGCCAAATATAGACAGTGCACAATCACAAAAATGTTTGTCTGATTCTGATGCGGATAAACTATTTGACAAGATGCTTAGACAGACGGGATTAAACCAAAAGGCGAAGGTGATAAAAAAAGTTCAAAAAACCTCTTTTAATGCTTTTTCGCTAAATGAAGAAAAATTAGATTTTGAAAATTCATGCATGATTATAGACCAGTATAATAGTGAAAACAGATTGCATGCTCTTTTAAGGCATATCCGCAATGCTTTTGCACATGGAAATATTTATGTTTGGAGAAAGAAAAGAGGAAACTATATTTTTTTTGTAGATTATGATAAAAAGAAAGACAAAGTTACAGCACGAATAATGGTCTCTGAGAATATTTTGAAACTCTGGAAGGCAATCATAGAAGAGCAGTTAGAAATTGAGAATGAGACTTTAGAGGAAATACAAGAAAGTGATTTACTTACGATACATTGATAATTTTAAAAAAATACTAATTAATTCTGTAGAGTATTCCGAAATAATTGAAGAAGATGTAACTGAAGCAATTAAAATGCATTATAAAAAAGGTGGATATTCAGTTGAGGATAAGGAAAATCTTTACATAATTAAAGACGGAAAATGGTTGCCTTTTGATGAAAATCTTTTAGAGGATAACACGGAAATAATCTATTCTAAGGTAGTTATTCCTCAAAATGCAATTCAGTTTGCTCGCCAAGATGGTTTAGTGTTCTTTTTCCAAACTTCAGAAAAATGTCATTTGTTTTTTCCGCATGTTCATGTGGAGTATTCCGGCGAGACAATACAAATTGCATTAAGCGATTATCATTGTGAAGGGTCTTTTAAAAATCCTTCAAAGCAAAAGCAAGCAGTGAAATATGTTAAGAAAAATAAGAAAAATCTGTTAAAAGAATGGAATAGAATAATGAAGGGATAAACTAAAATCATGGCAAGATTAATCGCAGACAAATACAAAGAATGGGAAGCGGAATGTAATGAACGCTTCAACCAACTAAAAGCAAATGAAGAAGAACTGAACAGAATCTTTATTGAAATTTACGGCTTACAGGATGAACTGACGCCGGAGGTGGAAGATAAGGATGTGACCGTACGCAAAGCAGATTTGCAAAGGGAAATCAAGTCTCTGATTTCCTATGCTGTCGGCTGTATGTTCGGCAGGTATGCTCCGGATGCCGAGGGATTGCAATATGCCGGTGGCAATTGGGATGAGTTCCTTACAACTTGCAACTCGAAACTCGCAAGTGAAATGATTGATGCCAACAACATTATTCCAATAACAGATGATGAATACTTCGATGATGACATCGTCGGTTACTTTGTAAATTTCGTGCGCAAGGTTTATGGCGAAGAAACGCTGGAAGAAAACCTTAAGTTCATTGCCGATGCTTTAGGTGGAACCGGTACACCGAGAGAGATTATCAGAAAATATTTCTTAACCTATTTTTATAAAGACCATTTGAAAACATATCAGAAGCGCCCGATTTACTGGCTCTTTGACAGTGGCAAGAAAAACGGCTTTAAAGCCCTTATCTATATGCACCGTTATACACCCGATTTGCTCGCAAGAATGAGAACGGATTATGTGCATGAGTTGCAAGAGAAATATCGCATGCAAATTGCAAACTATGAAACGGATTTACAATCGGCAACAGGTGCCCAAAGGGGCAATATTAACAGGCAACTCAAAAAACTTGGCGAGCAGTTGCACGAAATTAACCTTTATGAAGAAATCGTTCACCACATGGCAGACCAAATGATTGCCATTGATTTGGACGATGGCGTGAAGGTGAACTATGCTAAGTTTGGTGATTTGTTGGCGAAGATAAAATAAGTTGCGAGTTGCAAGTTGCAAGTTGCAAGAGAAGTTTCGAGTTGCGAGATGAGTTGCGAGTAGGGGCGCAGATTTTAAAGAAGTGTTAATTCTTATAAATAGTAGTAAGAGAAAAAAAGAAGTAAGTGAGGGAAATAAGCTGTGAGTGAAGACACAAGTTCTTGCAACTTGCAACTCGCAACTCGCAACTAAATTCCGGAGGAAATCCCATGAGTATAGAATCAATTCAAAACAGTTTAACAGAGCGCTTTCAAAAGCCGTTAGAAGAATACTATACCCGCCGCATTGTCTTTTGGGAGGATGCGGCAGGCGCCTTTGCTTCCGAAGTGGATAAATTGTCTATTGACGGCGTAAAAATACTCAAATTAACGGGCAAAAACTATTTTGCAGCCAAAAAACTGTTGTTGCATGATGATAAGAATTCCAATTATTTGGTATATGACCCTTGCTGTTATCCCAACGAAGAAGAGGACTATTTATACAGTGTGAAGCGCTACAGCGGCGAAATTTTTTATGCCGATAAGGTTTCTATGCAAATGGAGGAATTCGGTATTGTATCTACGCCGGAAATGCGTGAAGCGCTAAAGTATTATCCGCGCTTTTTTGATAATAAAGAAAGAACCGAGAAGTTAAAATCCTTCGGTAGAAAATATGAAAATGCGTATGAATTGCATAGGGCAATTCTGTGTGCTTTATGCGGTATCGAGTTTTCCTCATTGCAAGATATTATAATCACCGTTTTAATAGCGGGGACGGATGATACACAGAATAAACTGTTAGAACAAATCGAAAAATTTGGCAGTATTCAAATTTTTTGGGCTATGGTCCACAAAGCAACAGGTTATACTGTCAGCCAGAGCGCAGACAATTTAAGCCGACTGGCTGCTCACATTTTGTTTAGCGCAGCATCCGAATGCTTACAAGTGAGTTTAAAAAAATACAATCAGTATATTTCGGTTGACCATGCGGCTTTTTGCCACGGCTTGGTCAATGATATGATATATTATCAGGATGCACGCGAGGTATTGGAACTGGTTGTTGAAACAGAGAAAACATTCGGTGTGGAGGAGTACCTTGCCGGAGAAGAGATTAACAAAATTTGTGAGTGTGATGTGTTTCCGTGTGTAAACAAAATCATTTTAAATCACTTTTTGGATGAGATTAATGAAAACATTATCAGTGCCGAAAATATCTTGGCAGTGATTGAAAAAAGAAAAGCTATTCGTTGGTATAGCAGTACCGAGGTTTATTTTGAGTGTTTGGCACAAATTGCGCATATGCAATTATTTTTCCAAAAATGGGGCGGCACTTTTCACGAGGTAGACCCGCAGCGTGTATGGGAACTTTACACAACCGAACTCTCAAAAATGGATCGTTACTATCGCCATTTTCATGCAGCATTTGTTAAGTGTTTAAAAACCTCGCTCATTGAGCTGGATGATGCGTTTAAAAATGCTGCCGAAGTGGTAGAAAAGTTATACCAAAATTGGTATTTAAAAGAGTTGAGCGCTATGTGGCTGAATGCAGCAGATGAATACCTGCTCGACAGCCACGGTATTGCAATTGAAAGACAAATTGATTTTTACGAAAACCGTGTTAAACCGGAAAAAGACACACAGAGCATCTTTGTGATTATTTCGGATGCATTGCGCTTTGAAGTGGCAGCGGATTTAATGTCTGCCATAGAGAAAAACTGTAGGGGCAGGGTGCGTTTGGAGTCGATGAAATCGGTTTTTCCATCGGTAACAAGCTTTGGCATGGCGGCGTTATTGCCCGGTAAAAAAGAAGTTGCACAAAGCGGTGAAATCACGGTAAATGCCCTGCCGTGCAAGAGTACCGAGCAAAGAAAAGCCGTATTACAAGCGACAGATGCTATGTCGGTTGCAGTGCAGTATAAAGATTTTATCACTATGAAAAAGCAAGAGAGAAATGCACTGATTACCGGCAACAAAGTGATTTATATTTATCACAACACGATTGATGCTATCGGAGATAAAGCCCCTACCGAAACAAAAGTGTTTGAGGCGTGTGAAGAAGCAATTGAAGAATTGCAAAATTTAGTCAAAATCATCACCGGCTTGCGTTCCGGTGCAAAAATCGTTATCACTGCCGATCACGGCTTTTTATACACCTATTTTCCGTTAACGGAAAGCCAAAAAATCAGTACCGGCACAATGTCGGGCATAGTCAAGTCCGGCAGGCGTTTTGTCATTGGTAACGACAAAACCGAATGTGCCTATTTACAACCTGTTCAAATGGAAATAAACACGGCGCAAAAAGAACTGACAGGCTTCACGCCGAGAGACACCATCCGCTTAAAACAATCCGGCGGCGGTGAAAACTATGTGCATGGCGGCGCATCACTACAAGAAATGTGTGTGCCGGTGATTGAGTTTAAGGGCGTTAGAGCAGATTCAAAGCAGTTTAAAAAGCATAAAGAACAGTTTGAAATGCAACCGGTAGAGGTTACGCCGCTTTCCACCACAAAACGGATTACAAATATGATTTTTACCGTCAACTTTTTACAATTGCAACCGGTTGACCAAGCGCACAGTGCAATGATTTTTGAAACATATTTTACCGATGAATATGACAATAAGGTATCGGATGTTCAAAGAATCGTTGCCGATAAAGATTCACCCGAAGCACCCGACAGACAGTTTAGGTGCAGGTATAATTTAAAATCACAAAAGTATGATGCCAACCGTCGGTTTTATTTAATTGTAACAGATGAAAATCAAAATGAAGTTTTAAAAGAAGAATTCCAAATTGATATACCTTTTGCGGTAGATGATTTCGGATTCTTCGGATAGGAAACACAGATGTTGGATTTTTTTGACACATTGCAATTGTCGCTCATGTTTGCTCTTCATGAGTATTTTGGTGAAAAAGAAAAGCAGAAAAAAGCAAAAGTAGACTTTGAACAACAATGTATGGATGCTGTAGCCGATGCTGCAACAAAAATGAGTGAAACTATCAGTAATAGTGTGCTTTCAGCTTTTCAAAATAGAAACAGCATTCCTAATTGTCTTGCAGAGGGTATGCTTGACTTACCTTTTTATGCAATGTTAAGAATTGCAAAAAGACAGAGATGGGTATCGGATAAGCAAAGCAGGCTACTGGGTTTATTCTTTAATAATCTTCAGGTTAAATATACCAAGCAGGATTTCTTATTAGCAATAAACGGTGGAAGTTCACTTGAAAACAAATTGGATAAGAGTGTTGGATTAAATGAACCGCTTGGAGAGTTTTGGAAACAATTCTTTTCTGTTATGCGTGCAATGCAAAATAAACAAGATATTTTGAGCGAACTGATTCATGAATATGCAGCCATAGCAATGAATTTTTCTTGCTTAAATGCAAACGCTGCAAGTGTTGCTGAAACAGAAATTAAATCCTTTATTGCGGCATTATCAAGCCAATATGAAAAGAGTTTTACGCAAAGCCAAGGGTTTGATATTGTTGGGGAACATGATTGGCGGTATTACAAAAATAAAATCACGAATTTTTCCCACGACCTGATTATCCGCTCCGGTGATTCCGGTGTGTTTGATATGTCAGAATTGCTTGATTTGCTTTTTAAATCCATTCTGTTTGGATATGTCAGAAAAACCAATCAAGCCTTGAAAATGCAAAGAGCAGACTTCTCTTATATTTGTGCATATACCGAAGTAACCGAAGACAGTCAGACAGCAGGGGTTATTTTTGACGCAAATATTCAAAATGATGAGGTAAGGGAATCAACACTCAATTTCCCGGTATCCTTTGTCAGAATGCTTGAAATTTTGGGAACAAAAGCAAACGATGAAGATAAAGCGGCAGAGGCAATCAGATGCGTCACCAATTTTATGTTTAGTGTTGAAAACATCCTAATGCAAAGAAATCACTATGCAAATTATGATGGGCTAACAAACACATATATGTCGGACATTTTGGAAAGTGCGATAAAGGAGCAGTGAGGAAATAAATATGAAATATATTCCCGATGAATCAAAAAAGGAAGAAACAATGGAAGAATTAACAGGCACATATTATGAGATTCTCGGTGTTTCAAAAGATGCATCAAATGAAGAAATCGGTAATGCTTACAGGCAAATGAGCCGCAAACACCACCCGGATTTGAATGGCGGTAGTGTGATTTCAAATGTCAATATGCAAAAAATCAACCGCGCATTTGAAGTGCTTTCGGATGCTTCAAAACGCCTTCAATATGATCAATTAGGCACGGATAATACGTTTTCGGTGGAAGACAGATTAAAAGCATTCTTTTCCGGAAGAGTCGTAAAAAAGGATTTAACGAAATCCATTAAAGAAGGGGCAAATGTTCCTGTCTATGTTTTGGAGTTTTTGCTTGGGCAATACTGTTCTTCGGATGACCCGGAGGTAGTAGCTGACGGCGTAAAAAATGTAAAAGAAATTTTGAGTAAGAATTATGTGCGACCGGATGAAGCACAAAAAATTCTTTCTCGCTTGCGTGAGCAGGGTTCATATACGGTAATTGACAGGTTAACGGTTACCCTAAATATTAAAACAGACCAATATGAAGCCTCCTTTTCAAATTTGGGAATTCAAAGAATCCCGGTTGCTTCTACATATGTGCAAGATTACGACCGATTACTGTGCGGCGGAATTTGGTGCATTGTAAGGTTAGAGTATGAGTATGTGGAGGAAGACCGAAAAGGCACACCGATTCGTATTATAGGGTTAACCCCTATTCAGATGCCTCACGTTGATGTGGAAGAAGTGAAAACAGGCAGAGGCTTCTTCACAAAAGAGGAATGGATTGATATTTTAATCCGTTCTACCGGTATGGAACCGACGAAGCTGGAGTATCGTGTAAAATGGCTACTGTTGGCGCGTATGATTCCGCTAATTGAGAATAACTTTAATATGTGTGAATTAGGACCGCGCAGTACCGGTAAGTCTCATTTATATAAAGAAATATCACCCAACAGTATTTTGGTTTCCGGCGGACAGACAACCGTAGCAAATTTATTTTATAATATGGGAACTAAAACCGTTGGTCTTGTGGGACTTTGGGATTGTGTCGCCTTTGATGAGGTTGCTGGCATTAAGTTTAAAGATAAAGACGGCATCCAAATTATGAAAGACTATATGGCTTCCGGCTCTTTTGCCAGAGGCAAGGAGGAAAAAGCGGCATCGGCTTCTATGGTCTTTGTCGGTAATGTGAATAACAGTATTGATTATTTACTGAAGACATCAAGTCTGTTTGCGCCGTTTCCGCCGGAGATGAACAGTGATACGGCATTCTTGGATAGAATGCACTGCTATATTCCCGGGTGGGAAATTCCAAAATACAGACCGGATTTCTTCACGGATGAATATGGCTTTATTACGGATTATTTGTCGGAGTTTATGCGCGAAATGCGCAAGGAGACTTCCGGTGATGTCGCAGACAAATTTTTCAAATTAGGCACCAATCTCAACCAAAGAGACACGATTGCCGTTAAAAAAATGATTTCCGGTTTCACAAAACTTGTTTATCCTGACGGGAATTATACCAAAGAACAAATTGAAGAAATTGTTACCTATGCTTTAGAATTGAGGCGACGTGTAAAGGAACAGTTAAAGCGAATTGGCGGTATGGAGTTTTATGATGTCAATTTTTCTTACATTGATAATGAAAGTTTTGAAGAGCATTTTGTTTCTGTTCCCGAACAGGGTGGCGGCAAACTGATACCGGAGGGATTGGCAAATCCGGGGCAGGTTTATACCGTTTCCAAAGGTAAAAACGGTATGATTGGCGTCTACCGATTGGAAACGCAAATGCATGCCGGTACCGGTAAATTTGAAAAAACGGGTATCGGTAGCGAAAGAGGTGTAAAAGAAGCTACCGCAACGGCGTACAATTATTTAAAGGCAAACGCTGCGCAAATCAGCGGTCAAATCAGCACAACAACGAAAGATTATTTCATTAATTATCAAGATTTGCAAGGCATTGGGATGACAGAAAAAGTGGCATTGCCGACCATTATCGCTTTGGCTTCAGTGGCACTGAACAAGCCTACTTTAAGCAGTTTGGCGGTATTGGGTGATATCAGTATCAGCGGCACCGTTTTTAAGGTGGATAATTTAGCGGATACCCTTCAAGTTTGCCTTGATAGCGGTGCGAAAAAAATATTGTTACCCATTACCAGTGCAGGTGATTTATCCACCGTGCCGAGTGAGTTGATGTCTGCATTTAGCATCATCTTTTATTCCAATGCACAAGAAGCGGTCTTTAAAGCACTTGGCGTGGAATAAGTAAAGATAGTTGAAAGAGGTTTTTTGTAAGAACTATGGTATTAACCGGGACACTAACTTTTAGTGAGTTTACTTTTAACTTTGTTTTTGATGAAAATAAGTTGCGTATTATCCCGATAACGGACGAGAAAAAAGTCATTCTTTTTGGATGGAAAAAAGAAAAGAATGCAAATGGGTTAACAGAGTATATACCGCAACACTCACAGGTGATTGAGGAAGAATATATTGTTGGTTATTGCAATGAAACAAACAGTAAAATTATTTTTTTGCCGCAAGTTAATAGTTATATCAGTGGTCCGAAAAACTTTCTAAATCCAAAATCACCTATTTCCATTCCATTATCTGCATACATATTATTTTCCTCTAAAGAGGAACCGATAAGCAGACTGGCAATTTGCTGTCCGGAGATAAACTATATTCATCCTATCACGCAGGCATTCGAGTTTCAATTCAATTGGGAAGAATTCAGAAAAGGAAATGTTTCTGTAAATACTAAACCTTATGAAACCACAACCACTGATAAACAGTCATTTTTTTGCGCAGAAAAGAATGTGAATGTATATTTTGGTATTTCAAGAAGTTTTGAAAATCGAATTGATGAAGCACCTCTAAAATTGACTTCAACAATGTATTTTGAATTTGAACCGACAGATGATTATTCTTTTATTCTGTATCTTTGGCGGATTGCAAGACAATTTGTAAGGTTTTTATGCTATCGAAAAAATATTTGCATCCCTAAAATGGAATTGTTTACTCCTTCGGATGATGGAAAACATGAAAAAAGCGGTTTTATATACTTAATAGAAGATGATGAGTGCAATTCGGAATTAACTGCTTTAAAGAACGGAAGATATATTAAACAAGAGTATATAGCTGGACACGAAGGCGAAATACTGAGTGATATTGTTCAGAATAATATATACACAAGGCATATTCCGGATACATACGCTTCCGGAAGAATTATTGATGCGGCGCGGTTTGTTATGATTACTGCGGCGTTTGAATGGGAGTTTAACAGACTTTACCCGGAGGGAGTTGAACATTCCGAGTCAATGACTAAAGCAATTCGAGAAGTGGAAACGAAACTTCAAGAGTTGATTGAAAACACGAAAGGCAAACAAAAGAAGATTTATAAGCGTTTGTTTAAAAGCGCTTCATTCGATTCATTATCGAGTGAAATATGCAAGGCTTGTGAAGACTTTTCTGATATTGTCGGTATATTTGGTGAGCATTTATATTCAATAAATAATGAAAAACTTGACTATGTTGAAATGGGAGAACGATTGGCAAATCAAAGAAACAACTTTGCCCATGGTAATATAGATAAGGAATTGAATAATGTATCTATATTAGACTTGGTTTTTTTAGAATTCCTTATTTATGCTATGCAATTAAAACACTATGAGATGGAAGATGCAATCATTCAAAAAGTGATAAATGAGTTGTTTGGACATAATCTTGCTTTAAAATGAATGTATATTTGTTGGAGTTATTATCGTTATGGTTGGAAAATATAAAGTTATTACCCTTTGTGGTAGCACACGCTTCAAAGATGAATTTTTGGAGGCGCAAAAGCGTTTGACACTGGAGGGCAATATCGTTATCAGCGTTGGGCTTTTTGGTCATTCCGGTGACAATGAAGTCTGGACAGAAGGCACGAAGGAAATGCTTGATGATATGCATAAACGCAAAATTGATATGGCAGATGAGATTTTTGTCATCAATGTCGGCGGTTATATCGGCTCCAGCACAAGGTCTGAAATTGAATATGCTGCTAAAACGGGAAAGAAAATCAGTTATTTGGAATTATAAGCAGAGAAAAAAGAGGACGGAATATTTGTGAGTAATTACAAAGAAAAGAAAACAAGAACAAAAACTCGCGAAGAAGTAATATCAACTATCAATAAGTATGGATTGTTAAATGGAGTAGGAATAAGACATTTTGGTGAATCGAGAGAGTGTGAACACTTTATTTGGTTTTTAGAAAATGGAAAAATTGAATCTTATGAGAGTCCGGATGCATACATAAAGATTGACAATCAAGTATTAATTATCGAGCACTTTTCAATAGATGGTTTTGATACTTATCCTAACGGCGGTAGTAAACTTCAACAATACGAGTCAAAAACTGATAAAGAATTCAGAGACATACCGGTAACCAAACCATTCGAATTCTGCATTACACAGCCCCAAATCGCCAATTCATATGAAGGTTTTATCAATAACTGCAGGGATAAGTTTGAACACCATTATAAGCGAATTTCTAAGTATAAAGAGCATTTGTTAACAGAAAATATTGCAAATGAAAATACTAAATTTACAACATGCTTTTTAATAGATGAAGTTTCTCCACTTGGAACATTAACATATGATGGAAAAAACACTCACCCCGTAAACTTAGCTTGTTCAAAAGAGTTTTTAGATTATTTTTGCACTAAACCGGATGTTGATTGGATCGTTTCAGCAATTGTTCGTTTACCTGACCCTGGTTTTTATCCTTATTTCTTTTCTCAAAAAGATATCGAATTCTGTAATAAAAAAGTTCTAAATTATGCTGATTTTCAGTTTATTTCAATGGAAAATATGGAAGATATACGATATAGAATTATTATTTCTAAAGAGGATTGAATTGCGCATACAAGAGATAATTTTATGAGGAAGTGAATTGCCTGAGGACGAATCGGTTCACTTCCTCATTTTTATAAAAAAACAATAGTTTTCATGAAAAGTATTTTACAAGATGAGTCACCCTATCCTATATTTCCCGGTGCTTGTGAGTGTATTTGGAATCCAAATGATATGGTGAGTAAAATATTGACGATGTTCTATATTGTTTTTTCGGTAATGCCGCAATGCAAAGTAGTGTAAAATAGTAAAATTTTTAGAGATGAAGTGATACAACAATAGTGTCATCCCCCATCCGATTTGCGTGCCAAGACCATTCGGAAAATATTAGTGAATAAGAAGAATAGGGTGACTCGAAAATATAAAAACAAGAAAAACAGGAGTAAAGCAAATCCACTTTACTCCTGCTTTTTTCTTCTTTGCATAAAATGTCAGTTTTGGCGTATTTATGCGGGTTTTAATTATATTAATCTCATATGTGGTTATGTAGTTTTTAATGTTAAAAAAATAAAATAATAAGTATTGTCGCTTATTATCACTGTGGTAATAGTGCTGTGTTGCAAGTGAATGAAAAAACCGATAACGGATACACTAATTACAATCTTTTATGCTTCTAAAACACTTTGGTTTTGCGCGTTATATATTTTTATATAGAATAATATCTTGCGCACTGCTAATGATTTTTGACAATAATATCTTGCGCACTGCTCATATTTATGCTATAATACAAACTGCGCACAAAAGAAAAAAGGCGGTTTTATAATGGAAATAAAAAGAAAAATCTATAAGAGTTTATGTGAATGGAAAACAACAACGAACGGGAAAAAAGCACTTCTGATAGAAGGTGCAAGGCGTATCGGAAAGTCCACAGTTGCCGAAGAATTCGGAAAGAACGAATATCGCTCATATATACTTGTCGATTTTAATGAAGCGTCAAGCAAGGTGAAAAAACTTTTCGATAATTTAACAAATTTGGATATCTTCTTTCAAGACCTTTCGTTGGAATACAATACGAGATTATATTACAGAGAAAGTCTCATTATTTTTGACGAGATACAGAAATTCCCGAAAGCAAGAGAAGCCGTTAAGTATCTTGTTAAAGACGGCAGATACGATTTTCTTGAAACCGGTTCGCTGATTTCCATAAGAGAAAATGTGGAAAGCATTACAATCCCTTCGGAGGAAAGAAAACTGAAAATGTATCCGCTTGACTTTGAAGAGTTTACATCATACATGGGTGAGGATTTGCTGCTTGATTATATAGCCGAGTGTTATCATAAAAAAGTTCCGCTTGAAAGAACAATGCATGATAAGGCGATGCGCTTATTTAAGGAGTATATTCTTGTTGGTGGCATGCCTCAAGCGGTTCTTGCCTATAAGAACGGGAGCAGGGATTTCGCTGCTGCGGATGTTGAAAAAAGAGATATCCTGAATTTATACCGTGACGACATAAAGAAGTCTGCAAAAAAATACAATTCAAAAGTATCTGCTATTTTTGAGAATATTCCCGGTTATCTTTCCACGCATGAAAAGAAAATTGTTCTCAAGGAAATTGACGCAGCCGGTACATTTGACAAATATGACGAACCGTTATTTTGGTTAGATGATTCCATGATATGTAATTTGTGTTATAAGTGCACAGACCCTAATGTCGGTTTTGCGTTAAATAAGAATGATTCTGCCGTAAAATGTTATATGGGTGATACGGGACTGCTTGTAAGCTTGGCATTTAGTGAAAACGAGCTTGCCGAGAATAATTTGTACAAGCAAATATTGGATGGTAAGCTTTCCATCAATCAAGGTATGTTGTATGAAAATGCGATTGCGCAAATGATAGTTGCTAAAGGCAAGGCGTTGTACTTTTATACGAGGTATAGTATTGAAAAACATAGAAATGATATTGAAATAGATTTTTTGCTTTCTAATGAAAGTAAAACAAAATTCAAAATCATACCGCTGGAGGTAAAATCAGGTTCAAACTATTCCACAACATCATTAAAAAAGTTTTCAGACATTTATAATCAGCGAATCAGTAAATCCTTTATTATTCATCCAAAAACTTTTTCCGAAACAGCAGATGTTATAAAGATACCCCCGTATATGTTTTTTGCAGCATTTTGATGTAAGACAAAACATGAACCGTTTGAATAGAAACATGGATAAATATTTTATATCAAGGTGCTTTCATACAAAAAATAAAAAAGCCGAGTGTAAAGCTTTTTACTTTACACTCGGCTTTTTCTTCTTTGCATAAAATGTCAGTTTTTGGCTTATTTATGCGGTTTGGATTGTATTAATCTTATATGTGGTTATGTAGTTTTTAATGTTAAAAAACACCAAAGTCGTTAGCAGCCTCCATTTTTAAGCTGTTAAGAGCTTCCTTAGCCTTCTTGTTTGCCATGTGTGTTACACCCCTCTTTCCATCATCAACAAAGGTTTCTTGTCCTTACGGACAAATCTATCAAAAAGCGTTTGCAGTTTTATTGTGTGAAAATTCGTAAAAAATATAAAATGCAATTTTTGGCAACAAGAAGCCTGATCATTTTTTTAAAATTCATCACTTAACAAAAAATCTGCAATATGCATAGTTTTAATCCCCCGATGATTGCCCTTTGCAAATGCATCCGTTCTCAATACATATTTCGGGTAATTATCGTGAATCTCAAGCAGTTTGTCGTACTCCCGTGCTTCGGTTTGGGCAGAGTGAATCTCTTTTGTTACTTGAACATAGATTTTTTCGTTCTCTTTGCTTGCAATAAAGTCGATTTCCGATTCTTGCAGTTTGCCGATATTTGCCGTATAGCCGCGACGCAATAATTCAAGGTAGACGATGTTTTCGAGCATAGCTGCAGTATTTTTCGGGTCATACCCTAAAACCGCATATTGAAAAGCACTGTCTGCAAGATAAAATTTTTCTTGCGTTTTTAATAACTCTTTGCCGTTAATATCATACCTTGAGCAGCGGTAAATAAGATATGCATTTTCAAGCATTTCAAGATAGTTATATACGGTTTCATTATCAATCGCTCTTTTTTCCGATTTTAGGTATTTAGAGATGGATGAAGCAGAAAAAGTTTTGCCGACATTGTTGAAAACAAACCTGACAACCCGTTCAAATTGGTCGAGTTTGCGGATGTGATTACGCCTTACAATATCCGAAAACACGGTTGAATTGTATATATCACGCACAACAGTATAAGCATCCTGCGCCGCAATTTTACCAAGGTGAATGGCAGGGAATCCGCCGTATTCCAAATACGCATTTAATTCTTTATGAATGTCGGATACCGTTGTATACGCCTTTTTAAATGTTAAATACTCTGCGAAAGAAAGGGGAAAAATGCGAAATGAAACATAGCGCCCGGTCAGATATGTGGATATTTCGGAAGACATCATTCTGGAGTTTGAACCGGTAATATACATATCAACATCAAAATCGGTGTTCAAAGAGTTCACGACTTTTTCCCAACCATTAATTTCCTGCACCTCATCTAAAAACAGATAGGTTCGTTTGCCGGAATTGAGGCGCTCTTTGACGGCAGTGTACATCTCTTTTGCAGTCATATCATCATATTCCATTGAATCAAAACGGAAAGAAAGGATTTGAGCGTCGGTAATACCTTTTTGGCGCAATTTATCCATTATCATTGCAAGGATGGTTGATTTGCCGCACCGGCGAACACCTGTTAGAATTTTGATAAACGGTGTATCGCAAAATTGCATTATTTTTTCTACATAAAGCGGTCTGTAAATCATATTGCCACCTCCTATGTTAGTATTATAACCGATAAAAATAAAAAAATCAACAAGTTTTGCGGTTTTAAACCGCAAAACTTGTTATAATTCAAATAATATAAAAATATCGTATTGGCGTTTTTGATTTGGGATTTAATAAAAATTGCTGAAAAGTAGAAAAATATAAAAATGCAGGAAGTAAAGTGAATTTGCTTTCCCCCCTGTTTTTTTACAAAATGCAAGATTTTGACTTATTGATGCAGTTTTTGGTTGTATTAATCTTATATGTAGTTATTAGTATAAAAATACACAAAAAAATATAAAATGCAATTTTTGGCAACAAGAATGGCGAATTTTATTATTTATATATTAAAACAATATAAATTTGTTTTTAAAAAATCATTTGATTGTAGGAACGGGGTGTAATGATTTCGCCTTTTAGGCTTAAAGGCAAATCAAATCTTTGATTTGCGCATAGGTTTTCTCGCCGATGCCATCAATTTGCATGATTGCTTTTTTGGTTTTAAATGTGCCGTGGATTTTGCGGTAGGCAATGATTTTTTGCGCTGTTTTTTCACCGATGCCGGGCAGGGTTTGCAGTTCGGCGGCGGTGGCGGTATTGATATTAACAGGATAGAGTTTTACCTCTTGCTCGCTCACATCCTCTACGGCGGGGCGTGCCTGCGTCGCAAAGCGCTGCCCGCCGCGCAAGGGCATCACGGCGAACGCAATAAACACGGCAGCGATAAGTGCAAGACCTATCGCCGCCAGAATTTTGATTTGTTTTGTTTCGCCGCGCATTACTTTTTGGCGATGGCGCTTGCTGCCGCTTTTGCGATATTTTCGGCAGAAAGACCGTATTTTTTGAGCAGTTCCCAAGCGGGACCGGACTCACCGAAGGTATCGTTCACGCCAACGCGCACCATAGGTGTGGGACACTCTTCGCTGAGCACTTCTGCCACGGCGGAACCGAGACCGCCGATGATGGAATGCTCTTCTGCCGTCACGATGCAACCGGTCTTTTTAGCACTCTCAATGACAAGTGCCTTGTCAATCGGCTTAATGGTTGCCATATTGATCACGCGAGCACTGATGCCCTGTTTTGCCAAAATATCTTTTGCCTTTAAGGCTTCATCCACCATTAAACCGGTGGCAATAATGCTCACATCGTTACCATCGGTAAGGACTTGACCTTTCCCGATTTTGAAACGGTAATTTTCATTAAACACCTGCGGAATGGCAAGTCTGCCGAGCCTGACATACACGGGACCCTCGTGGCGAACCGCCTCTAAAATAGCCGCCTTTGCCTCTACCGCATCGGCAGGGTTAATCACGACCATATTCGGGAGGGTACGCATGAGCGCAATATCTTCATTACACTGATGGCTTGCGCCATCTTCACCCACCGAAATACCGGCGTGGGTAGCGCAGATTTTTACATTTAAACAGGGGTAGGCAATACTTTTGCGGATTTGCTCAAACGCTCTACCGGTGGCAAACATCGCAAAGGAGGATGCCAGCACGGTTTTACCGCAAGTGGCAAGCCCTGCTGCCACGCCCATCATATTTGCCTCTGCAATACCGCTGTCAATAAATCTTTCGGGTGCAAACTTTTTAAAGGTTGCGGATTTGGTTGCCGCGCCGAGGTCGGCATCCATTACAATAATATCGGGGCTTTGAGCGAGTTCTTCGAGTGCTGCCGCATAGCCTTCTCTGGTTGCTTTTTTGATGATTTCTGCCATTGCTTACGCCTCCAATTCTGCAAGACGAAGTCTTAACTCGCCAATTGCCGTAATGTATTGTTCTGCATCCGGTGCTTTGCCGTGCCAGCCGCACACATCTTCCATAAACGAAACGCCCTTACCTTTAACGGTTTTCATTATAATGGCGGTGGGCTTGCCTTTGGTAGCACACGCCGTGGCAAATGCTTTTTCCATCTGTTCAAAATCGTGACCGTCAATATTGACGACCTCAAAGCCGAATGCTTTAAATTTTTCATCTATAGGATATGGAGAATTCACTTCTTCTACCGTGCCGTCAATTTGCAGATTGTTATTATCGACAATGACAACGAGGTTATCAAGTTTTTTGGCGGCGGCAAACATCGCAGCCTCCCAAACTTCCCCCTCTTGAATTTCACCGTCACCGAGCACGGTATATACACGGTAATCTTTTTTATCTAACTTGCCGGCAAGCGCCATACCGACCGCTGCCGATACACCCTGACCGAGAGAGCCGGTAGACATATCCACACCGGGGGTGTGAATATTCGGGTGCCCCTGTAAGGTGGAACCGACCTTTCTTAAAGTTTTAATCTCCTCTTCGGAAATAAAACCCTTTAGCGCAAGCGCGCCGTAAAGTGCCGGTGCCGCATGGCCTTTGGAAAGCACAAACCTGTCACGGTTTTCGCTTTTTTCATTGGAGGGGTACACTCTCATTTCATTAAAATACAGATAAGTAATTACATCTGCCGCAGAAAGTGAGCCGCCCGGATGCCCGCAGCCGGCGTTGAAAGTGCCTTCAATCACGGACAAACGCACTTTACACGCCTTTTTCTCTAACTCGTTTAATACTGACTTCTCCATAAAAATCCTCCTGTGTTTTTTGCCATCTCACTATTTAAAAATGACATTCATCATTTATTTAATTTTTTTAAAAACGCCTCAAAGTATGGCGGCAATTCGCTCTCGACTTCCACATACCTGCCGGAACGGGGGTGGTCAAAACCCAACAGCCGCGCATGCAAACACTGCCCCTCTAAAGCGGTAATCACTTTTTTGGGACCGTACACCGCATCGCCTGCCACCGGATGCCCGATATACGCCATATGCACCCTGATTTGGTGTGTTCTGCCGGTTTCTAAATGCAAACGCACATGAGTAAAGCCGTTGTAGCGCTCAATCACTTCGTAATGCGTAACGGCGTGGCGGGAATGCTTATCCGTCACCGCCATCTTCTTGCGGTGGGTCGGGTGCCTGCCGATGGGAGCATCTACCGTGCCCTCATCCTGTTTCAGGTTGCCGTAAACCACTGCCTCATATTCTCTGGTAAACGAATGGGCTTTGATTTGGCGCGCCAGGGATTGATGCGCAAAATCATTTTTGGCAACCACCAACAGCCCGCTTGTATCTTTATCTA
The DNA here is from genome assembly GCA_902794945.1 of Oscillospiraceae bacterium. Lineage (GTDB taxonomy): Bacteria > Bacillota > Clostridia > Oscillospirales > Acutalibacteraceae > RUG714. The sequence goes on along the minus strand of CADBJA010000001.1, from coordinate 14,666 downwards.
TCCGATGCACGATACCGGGGCGCAGTTCGCCGTTAATACCCGAAAGGGATTTACCGCAGTGGTAAAGCAGTGCGTTTACCAGTGTGCCGCTCTCGTGCCCCGCGGCGGGGTGCACCACCATGCCTTTGGGCTTATTGACAACGAGCAAATCCTCATCCTCATACCGAATATCTAACGGAATATTCTCCGGCGCGGTTTCAACCGGCTTGGGTTTGGGCGTATGAATGCTCAACCTGTCACCCTGCTTGACTTTATAGTTTTTGTTTTTTACCGTGCCGTTGACTTTCACAAAACCTTCGGCAATGAGTTGCTGCGCTCTTGAGCGGGTAACATCGCTAAAATAAGATGCCACCACCATATCGAGCCGATGCTCCGCTCTGCCTTCATCGGCAGTGAAAAAGAAAATATCGCTCATCGTCTTCTGTTATTATACTCTCTGATTTCCCTGCGCTTTTTGAAAAAATCAAACACAATATCCGCCACCAAATAAATAATGATGATAGCGGCGCCGCAGGTGACCAGAATATCGGCAAAATTAAAGACGGCAAAATTGACGAAGGTCGGCTCAATAAAATCAATCACCACGCCGCGCAACAATCTGTCTATCAAATTGCCAACGCCGCCGGATATAATCAAAATAAGAGCAGCTTTTAAAAACGGGCTGTGGAGTGCGGGAAAGCGACGGCGCGCATTTTTGTTAAACAGCGCCACAAGGCATATGCCCACACACACCACGGTGACGATGATAAAGAACCACCTGGCGTTGCGTAACATAGAGAACGCCGCACCGTCATTTTCAACAAAATGAAAGCGAATAAAACCCGGTATTAACTCAAAGGTTTCAATCGGTTTGAGCCAACTGAGCATGATATATTTCGTCACCTGGTCTGCCGCAATGAGCACGACGATAATGACGGCAAAAAGTACATTTATCAAAATAATTATTCTCCCAAAATCTTTGCGCACCTGTCACAAATTTCGGGATGCGCAGCGTGTGTGCCGACGCTCTCGGAATAACTCCAACAGCGCGCACATTTTTCGCCCTGTGCTTTTTCAATTGAAATGCTTAAGCCTTCTACTTCACCTTTATAATCGCCCTCGCCCTGTGCAAGTTCTACCTGCGAAACGATAAAGGCGGCAGGCAGATTATCGACATTCTCTTGCAAGAACGCAAGCAATTCTCCCCCGGCAAAAAGTTTCACTTTTGCCTCTAAACTCTTACCGATGACTTTGGCATTTCTCGCTTCTTCAAGCGCTTTATTGACATCATTACGCATATCGTGAATGCGATCCCACTTGGCGGCAAAAGCAGCCTCAACGCCTTTTGCCTCCGGAATGTCATTGAGCAGCGGGCTTTCGGGATTGCGGGAGGCATCGTGCGGCATTGCCTTCCAGATTTCATCGGCGGTGAATGCCAAAATCGGGGTGATAAGCAGGCACAAGGCATCTAAAATCTTATAAATTGTGGTCTGCGCCGCCCTTCTCGTTTTGGAGTCGGCTTTTTCCACATACAATCTGTCTTTTAAAACATCTAAATAGAAATTAGACATATCAATCACGCAGAAGTTATGCACCGCGTGGAAAATGGTGTGGTACTCATACTTATCATAACTTGCCCTTACGCTCGTTAAGAGTTTATCGAGTGCGGTGAGCGCCCACCTGTCTATCTCTTCAAGTTCATTTTCCTCCACCATATCGGTGTTCGGGTCAAAATCACTGATATTGCCGAGAATGAAACGCGCGGTATTCCTGATTTTTCTATATACTTCGGACAGTTGCTTTAAAATATCGGGTGAAATTCTGACATCGGCATGGTAGTCGGAAGAAGCGACCCACAGCCTTAAAATATCGGCACCGTATTGATTAATAACTTCCTCGGGGGCAATACCGTTGCCAAGAGATTTGTGCATCTGCCTGCCGTTACCGTCTACCACCCAACCGTGAGTGATAACCTCTTTATAAGGCGCTTTGCCGGTGGTGGCAACACTGGTGAGCATGGAGGATTGGAACCAACCTCTGAACTGGTCGGCGCCCTCAAGGTAAACATCTGCCGGCCATTGCAGGTAATCTCTGTTTTTGCAGACAGCGCGGTGGGAAGAACCGGAATCAAACCACACATCCATAATATCTTTCTCTTTCGAGAAACCTTTGGAGGCGCCGCAATGCGGGCATTTATAATCAGCCGGCATAAAGAAATCCGCTTCGTGCGCAAACCAGGCATCGGAACCTTCTTTACCGAATACATCGGCAACCTTTGCCATTAAGTCTTTATCAATAATCTCTTTGCCGCAATCATCGCAATAGAACACCGGAATCGGCACGCCCCATTTGCGCTGGCGGGAAATGCACCAGTCTTTTCTTTCACGAATCATATTTTTGAGGCGTTCCTGTCCCCAACCGGGGTACCATTTCACGCCGTCTGCCGCTTTGCAGGCATCTTCTTTAAAATCATCTACCGAGCAGAACCATTGGCTGGTGGCTCTGAAGAGTATCGGTTGCTTACAACGCCAGCAGTGCGGGTATTGGTGGACAATCTTTTTGAGGGCAAAGAGGTTGCCGTGTTCTTCTAAATACATGGCAATTTTTTTGTTGGCTTCATCGGTGGTAAGCCCTGCAAACTGCCCGGCTTCGCTCGTTAAAACGCCTTTATCATTGACCGGCACCACAATACCGATTTCGGGGTAGTTTTTACAAACATCAAAGTCTTCTACACCGAAGCCGGGGGCGGTATGTACGCAACCGGTACCGCTCTCAAGCGTAACGTGTTCACCTACAATGACAAGGCTCTCACGGTCTAAGAACGGGTGCTGACAGGTGATGTATTCGAGTTCGCTGCCCTTAACGGTGGCAATCACTTCATATTCTTTACCGTACTCCGCCATAGCTGCTGCGCACAACTCGCTCGCCATAATGAAATATTCATCTTCACACTTAATGAGAGAATACTCAAAACGCGGGCCCACGCAAATCGCGAGGTTACCCGGTAAAGTCCAAGTCGTAGTTGTCCAGATAACAAATGAAGTTTTAGCAACATCGGCACCCAACGCGGAGAGGATACCTTTATCATCTTTCACATTAAATTTTACATAAATCGAGTAGCAATCATCATCCTGATACTCAATTTCGGCTTCCGCGAGTGCGGTGTTACAATCGGAGCACCAATACACCGGCTTTAAACCTTTATAAATATAGCCTTTTTCCGCCATTTCGGCAAAAACTTTGATTTGCTCCTGCTCAAAATCGGGCGTTAAGGTGATATAGGGATTGTCCCACTCACCGAGCACGCCCAAGCGCTTAAACTGGTTACGCTGCTCATCAATATACTGATGCGCAAAATCACGGCAGATTTTTCTCAACTCCACATCGGAAATGGTGGAATCGGCGCTGATACCCGCCTTTTTACGCGCTTTTAACTCGGTGGGAAGTCCGTGGGTATCCCAACCCGGTACATAGGGGCTCTTGAAGCCGGTCATGTTTTTATATTTGACAATGAAATCTTTTAAAATCTTGTTCATTGCCGTGCCGAGGTGAATACCGCCGTTGGCATACGGGGGACCGTCGTGCAATACAAAGAGCGGTTTACCCTCGTTTTTCTCCATTATCTTTTCATATATTTTTTCATCATACCACTGCTCTAAAAAGCCGGGCTCTCTTTGCGGAAGCCCCGCCCTCATCGGGAAATCGGTTTTGAGCATATTTAAGGTATCTTTATAATTCATTTTTGGTTTCCTCCGTTTTCAGGGTCTTAAATAGCAAAGGCGGACAGTGTCCGCCTTATTCTCATCATTACAAGGCATAGCGGTAAAGGATGGATGATTACTTTTTACGGAACAACCTGCCAAAGCCGCGCGGCGCGCTGTCGTCCTCGTCATCGTCATCATCATCAAAATCGGTGCCGAACATATCGAAGTCGTCATCATCAAAATCATCGCCGAGGTCGAGGTCATCATCCAAATCATCTAAATCGGAAAAATCATCCTCATCATCGTCATCATCATTAAAGAATGCGGCGAATGCTTCTTCAAAAGACTGCCTTCTTGCGACCTTGGCAGGTGTTTCCTGCTTCGGTTCCGACACTTCAGGTTTTGCGGTTTCCTCCGCTGCCGGTGTTTCGGGCTCTATGTCTTGTGTATCGTCTGCAAAGTCAATTTCAATGTCTTCATCTACTTGCGTTGTGTTGGCTTCAATCGCCGCCACAGTCGGCACTACATCTTCATCGGTGAGGGCAGGTGTTTCATCCTCCTGCTCGAAGATATCATCAAAACTGACTTGGTTTTCATCTATCGGGTCGGTTTCGGGCTCTTCGGGTTCGTCTATTTCTTCGTCCGGTTCTTCTATTTCTTCGGATTCGTCAATTTCGTCATCGAATTCTTCTTCGGGCTCTTCGATTTCGTCGATTTCGTCAGGCTCTTCGATTTCTTCAGGTTCGTCATCAAATGCCTCAATTTCCTCTTCGGGCTCATCGATTATGTCGTCATACGCTTCATCGTCATCCGCTTCATCGGCGAAAGCATCAAAAGTATCCTCCTCGGCAGCGGGAGCGGCATCCTCTTCACGTTCTTGCGCAAAGGGTTCATCCTCTTCTTCGGGTTGCGCCGGTGTTTCCTCTGCCACGCTGAACTCTTCTGCGGGGGCTTCCACAGCCTCTGCGGGAACACTTTCTTCCACTACAGGTTTCGCGGCAGTTTCATCTTCCTCTTCAAAATCGGATTCATCCACCTCAATTAATGCGGGAATCTCATTGATTAAAGAAATATGGGCGCGGTACATCTCGAGCAGTTCGCCCTTGAATTTCGCCGTTTCTTTTTTGATGGCTTCGAGTGCCACTTCTTCAATCTTTTTATTGCGCAAGTAATCTGCCTTTGCTCTTTCGGCTTCTTCGTTCGCCTGCGCCACAAGTGCCTCTGCCTTAAATTTAGCATCCGCCAAAATCACGCTTGCATTGCTTTGCGCCTGCGTGAGCGTTTCGTGTGCCTTTTGCTCGGCTTCGGAAATGGTTTTGGCGCTGTAAGCATTGGCATCTGCTACTTTTTGCGTTGCCTCTTTCTCGGCACTCTCCACCAATTCTGCCGCCTCTTGCTTTGCCTCTCTTAACGTGGCTTCGGCAGTTTCTTTTGCCGCCTTGGTTAACTCACTGCCCGCCTTTTGCGCCGCAAGCAGTGCCACACGAATATTATCTTCTTCCGCGCGGTAATCCTCTACTTTATCGGCAAGGATACCGAGTTTTTTGACAAGTTCGCCGTTTTCACGAAACGTTTTGTCATAATCATTCGCAAGTTCTGCTAAAAACTCATCTACCTCTTCGGGTTTATACATCCCTTTCACGGTAGTAAATTCATGGTTTGTAATTTGATTTGGCAATATCATTTTCTTTTCTCCTGACCGTCAAAAAATATATACCGTTTACTCGTTAAAGAAAACGCCGTTATTTTCAAGTTCATCAATCAAATCGCCCACAATGTTCACATTGTGCGGAATGATAATAAAGGTGCTTGCCGCCACTCTGCGGATTTCACCGCCATTGGCATAAGCAGCGCCGTAAAGAAAGTCAACAATTCTTCTCGCTACATCACGCTGAGTGGCTTCAAGGTTTAAGACCACCGTGCGTTTGTTATTGAGGTGGTCGGCAATTTTGGTGACGCCCTCAAACTTTTCGGGGTGTGCCAACACCACCTGCACTTGCGTGGTGGTGTGAATGTTCACTACCTTGTTTTGCTTATCACTTCTTTCGCTCTCGGTTCTCGGTGCGTAAGAAGGCTCGGCATAAGACTCACTGAAACGGCTGTAATCGGAAGAGGACTTTCTTTCTCTCTCGGTACTGCCGGAACGGTAAGACTTTTCGTGCTTTACGCGTTTGGGTTCTTCTTGTTCAAACTCTTCCTCCGCATAATCTTCTTCATCGTAATCGTCATCATCCGGAACGTTTACAAGATCCTTAATTTTGTCGATAAAACTCATTATATACCTCCGTCATTTTCGGTTATTTCTTCTTTTATCTGTATATTCTGTTGCCGAATAGGGCAGAACCGACGCGCACAAGATTAGACCCTTCTAAAATTGCCTCGTAATAATCGCCGCTCATCCCCATAGACAAAATATTCATATTTATATTATTAAATATTTTAGCGCTAAAGTCAATGTATAATTCGTTCATTTGTGAAAAAAATTGCCTGATTTGCGCTTTTTCATCGCAAATTGGCGGAATACTCATCAATCCCCGCACCCGAATGTGTGAGAGTTCGGAAATGAGCGCCAAATTTTCTTCTAATGTATCGGGTGAAAAGCCGAATTTGGATGCTTCGCCGCCGATATTCACTTCAAGCAACACATCGGTGGTGATGCCCTGCATTTCACTGCGCTTGGAGATTTCGCGTGCAATGTCTGCACTGTCAACCGATTCAATCATTTCTACTTTGCCGACAATTTGGCGCACCTTGTTTTTTTGCAGGTGCCCGATTAAGTGTTTTTCGACACCTTCTAAGTGTAACTCCGACTCCTTGCCCAAAAACTCCTGCACACGGTTTTCACCGATGAGGGTAATCCCCTCTTCAATCGCCGCATTGATGAGCGCGGGTTCCACCGTTTTGGTCACCGCCATAAAGCGCACATCCTCAGGGTTTCTGCCGCTTTTAACGGCGGCTTCGGCAATGCGGTCTCGAATGATTTTATAATTCTCACGCACATTCTCAATTCGACGGTCGGTACTTAACAATTTTTCCGTCACTTAAATCATCCCCCTTTACAATCACTCTGTCATAGAGCCTGACATATCCCGTTTGGGTGGTGTTGGATTTGGCAATTACAAAATCTCCACCGTTAAACAAAATGTCAATATATTTCAGTTTTACCACGTTGCCGGATAAAACATACACACATTTCACCGTTTTTTCTTCACCCGTTTTTTCATCCTTCACGCTCACGGCGCGAATGGCATCATTCGGTATTTTAATTCCCTCATATTTATCAAAGCGGATTTCCACCTTACCGGAATGGATTTTGGCAATATTTTCATCCATATTGCCCAGTTGTAAAATAAGTGCCGCATTTTTCGGATTGCCGGCATCCGTATTGATTGCGGCAACGGTTGCCTCTTGCTCATCCACATCCGCCTGCGGGAAATAGACCGCTACACGGCTACCCTCTTGCAAGGAAGTGATACTCTCTTTTTCAACCACACAGGCGACATACCAATCAAAACTCTTCACAAGTTTACCGACCGCATTATTCTTTTTTTTCTGCTTGGCGTTTTTGAGAATATTGTTGATATTTGCAACAGAGAGTTCGGCGGCTTTCGTATACTCCGCCGTTGCTTCTTCCCCCTCTGCCGTGCTGACAAAATAGCCGGCTTCCTCTACCGATACGGCATCCATTTTGGTGATATTGGCACCGAGTTTTTTGCGCTTGGCATACAGTTCATTCAAGATGGAATTCACATCAATATTTTCACCTATAGTGATTTTTCTGACATTGATATCATCCACCAACGCGGTGCTGTTTTCATTTACTGCTTTTAGTTTCCCTTCGGCAAGAGAACGCACATAGGTATTGACACCGCTTTCAATATTGCTGTCAATCACTTCCAACCCGGCAGTACCGGCATTGTTTTGTAAAATGATATTCTCATAATAGGCAATTTGCTTTTCAATATCGGTCAATTGGGCGTAGGCATTCGCCTCGCTCTCGGAGGAAAAGACATTGGCTATTACGCCGCCTTTTTCCACACGCGACCCGTCGCTCACATTGTAGACCATGGTGCCGCTTTTTTGAGAGGTGATGAGACTTTCATCACGAATAAAAACTGCCTCTTTCGTAATCGAATCATAAACCGTTTCTTTTTGCGCAGTTATCGTTTTAACGGGGGCATAGGTGATTTGATACACCTGAAAGCCGACATATAACAGCACCAAAACGATGGCGATGGCACCTATGGTTTTAAACTTAATTCCCTTACTCATATAAAACTCTCTTTTTCAATGATGGCACATGCCTGCGCCGCAAGGCTGCCCTGTTCGGGCGCATCGGCATAAAGCCACCGGATATTCTCTTCACGGCGAAACCAGGTCAGTTGACGCTTGGCATAGTGCCGTGTTTCTTTTTTTAAATTCTCTAACGCTTCTTCAAGCGACATAACGCCCTCAAAATACGGCTGTAACTCTTTATAACCGATGGCAGCACTTGCGGTAGAAAAACCGCTTTGCGCAAAGTACCACGCGGCTTCTGCAAGCAGCCCCGTTTCACACATATGATCGACCCGCCGATGAATGCGCTCATATAAATTTTGCCTGTCGCGAAAGCCGATGGCAAAAGTGAGCGCCTCATAGGCGGACGGGGTTGCCCGGCTCATTTCATTTTGTTCGGTAATGGTTTTGCCGGTCAGTTTATAATGCTCCATTGCCCGAATGATGCGTTTCAGATTATTGGGGTGCAGTTTGGCGGCGCTTTCAGGGTCAAATGCCCGCAACTCATCGAGCAACACCTGTGCACCCTCGCTTGCGGCACGTTGTTCAAGCGCTTTGCGGTAAGCGGGGTCACTGCCCGCCTCCGAAAAGGTAACGCCGTGAATGAGGCTTGAAAAGTACAGCCCCGTGCCGCCGCATATAATCGGCAATTTGCCGCGGGCGTGAATATCCCGAATCGCCGCGCCCGCCAAAGTGACATACTCTGCGACCGAAAAACGCTCGGACGGCTCCAAAAAGTCGATGAGGTGGTGCGGGATGCCCCGCATCTCTTCTGCAGTCGGTTTTGCCGTTGCCACCGCCATATGTTTATAAATCTGCATACTGTCGCACGACACGACTTCACCGCCAAAGGCCTTTGCGAGTTCTACCGCAAGGGCGCTTTTACCGCTCGCCGTGGGACCGACAACCGCTAACACTTTGATTTTTTCCATACGCTACTGTATTCTTTTGAACTGTTTTTCAAGTTCATATTTGCTCATCGTAATCATCACCGGTCTGCCGTGCGGGCAGTAACGGATATCGGGCATACTTAAGAGTTTCTCGACAAACTTTTCAAGTTCAAAATCGTGGCTGACATTGCCGCCTTTGACCGCGGCACGGCACGCCACATTGTGGTAGAGCCAATCGAGTGTTTCACTCGTAAAATCACGCTTATGCGTGCGCAAATACCCTGCCGTTTCTTCTATGATAGCGGGGATATCGGTGTTTTCAAGCACCATCGGGTATGCCCTGACGGCAACGGTACCCGTACCGAAATCTTCCACCGTAAAACCGCTTTTTTTGAGTTCTTCCGTATGCGAGAGCACGGCATCATAATCTTCTTTAGAAAGGGTGACGGGCAACGGTTCCATTAGAAGTTGCTCATCACTATGCTCTGCCGCTTTCAGCCTCTCATAAAGCATACGCTCGTGGGCGGCGTGCTTATCAATAAAGAGAACCTCATTGCCCTGCTCCACCACAATATAGGTTTTAAACACCTCGCCCGTCACTTTAAACGGTGCCGGTGTTTGCACCTTTGTTTCGGGTTGAGCGGGTTGTGCGGTTTCTTCGCCAGGTGCTTGCGTGGCAGGTATCGGTTCGCTCTCGGGTGCCGGTAGCGGGGCATCTGCCTTCTCTGCCGCCGGTTCCGCTTGCTCTGCCGGTTTCGCCGGTTCTGCCGCCGGTTGTATGGTTGCGCAGGAAGTGCCGGGGGCAGTTTGCCCTTCGCTTTCTTCGTCATATTCAATGTCAATGTTAACACGCTTTGTATGATAGTGCGCCGGCGGTGCAGCCGCCTTCACGCTCGAGGGAATGACGGTATGCGCATCTGTCACCGGCTGTTTGTTTTTCTCTTGTTGTGCTTTTAGGAATGTATCGGCAGTTTTCGTTTCCCAAAAATCGGTTCGAGGCTGCGGTGTCACCGGTGCCGTATCGAGCGTTTGCTGCACGGGGGCAGGCGCTTTTCTGCCGAAATCTTTTTTCTCAAAGTGCATTTTTTCGGGGGTATCTTTTTCCATCAACGCATTTTTGCACGCATAATACACCGCATCAAACACCGCTTTTTCGTTCGCAAAACGCACTTCGGTTTTTGCCGGGTGAACATTAACATCCACCAATTCCGCCGGCAAATCAATATGTAACACACACGCCGGCACTTTGCCGACCATAATGGAATTTTTATAGGCATTTTCGAGCGCACTCATCGCCGTAACGCTCTTAACCTGCCTGCCGCTGATAAAAAAGTACTGCATACTTCTGTTCGCACGGCAGTTGAGCGGTTTCGAAATAAAGCCGCTTACTTTAACCGCACCGAGCGTGTAATCCACCGGCAACAGGCTTTTGGCAAACGCCCCGCCGAACACGGCATAAACGGTGTTATATAAATTACCGTCCCCCGTGGTGGCAAAAATCTGCTTACCTTCTCTGATAAAGGTGATTTTGACCTCAGGGTGTGAGAGGGCGATACGGTCAACGACTGCCGCCACATAGTTGCCCTCGGTCACATCTTTTTTTAAAAACTTCATGCGTGCCGGGGTATTGTAAAACAAATCTCTGACGATAATCGTGGTACCGCGGGGGCAGCCGGCGCTTTCAAACAGCACTTCTTCCCCACCGTAAATATGGTAGGCGGAGCCGATATCTTCCCCCTCGGCAAGGGTTAAGACTTCCACCTTGCCGACAGCGCAAATAGATGCCAACGCTTCCCCGCGAAAGCCGAGCGTTGCAATGCTCTCTAAATCCGCCTCCGTGCGGATTTTGCTCGTGGCGTGGGTTTGAAACGCAAGTGGCAAATCCTCTTTGAGAATGCCGCAGCCGTTATCGCTCACGCGCATGTAGGCACTGCCGCCGCCCTTAATTTCTATCGTGAGGGCGGTAGCACCGGCATCTATGGAGTTTTCGGCAAGTTCTTTGATAACACTTGCGGGGCGCTCTACCACCTCGCCTGCGGCAATCAAATCTGCCATATGCTTCGGCATTACCTGAATTTTCATAATTTATTCCTTTATTTCGTAGAATGTAGAATTTGGAATTTACAAATCGGGTGCGGGTGTCCCGCCCTTTAATTCCAAATTCCGTATTCCGCATTAAAATGTGATACTCTGTGTTGCCACCACTAATTCCGAGTATTTTTGACTACCCTTCCACCGCAAGCGGTCCCCCTCCCCTGACAAGGGGAGGCGTTAAAGGGTTAAGATTTAAATCGAATTCCGAATTATTTCGGCTAATATTCTTTTGCTCTCTTGCAAAGGGCGTACAGTTTTTCCATCGCCTCAATGGGCGTTAAGGTGTTCACATCAAGCGCTTTGAGTTCCTCTACAATTTCGCTTGACTCGGCAAGAGCGAATGACATTTGATCGCTCGCTTCACGCTCTACTTCTTTGACAATCACGCGCCCGGATCCTTCGCTCTCCAATTCTTTGAGCACTTCATCGGCACGGGCAATCACTTCTTTGGGAACACCGGCAAGTTTTGCTACATCAATCCCGTAAGAATCATCGGTACCGCCCGCCACGATGCGGCGCAAGAAGATAATATCGCCCCCGCGCTTTTTGACGGCAATGTTGTAGTTTTTAATACCGTCAATCTCATCCTCAATGGCGGTCAGTTCGTGGTAGTGGGTGGCAAAGAGCGTTTTGGCGCCCAGTTTCTTTTTATCGGCAGTGTATTCAAGTACCGCTCTGGCAATGCTCATACCGTCAAAAGTGGAAGTGCCTCTGCCGATTTCATCGTATATAATTAAACTTTTTTTGGTTGCATTTTTTAAGATGGTGGCAACTTCGATCATCTCCACCATAAAGGTGGATTGCCCGGCACTCAAATCATCCGACGCGCCCACACGGGTGAAGATGGCATCCGTCACGCCGATGACGGCGCTTGATGCCGGCACAAAAGAGCCGATTTGCGCCATCAGGGTAATCACTGCCACCTGGCGCATAAAGGTGGATTTACCTGCCATGTTGGGACCGGTGATGATGAGCATACGGTTATCGGAACAATCCAACAGCGTGTCATTGGGCACAAACGGGGCATCCTTCATCATCTTTTCGACCACGGGGTGCCTGCCGTCTTTAATGACAATGCTTTCCCCGTCATTGACCTCGGGGCGCACATAGCCGTCATCCGCCGCCGTTTGGGCAAGGGATTGCAGGCAATCCGCAAGGGCAATGTTATACGCCGTGCTTTGAATGCGCTCGAGTTCGGACGCCACTTTGTCACGCACGCGCACAAACAACTCACCCTCTAATTGTACCGCACGCTCGCTTGCACCTAAAATTTTATCTTCCAACTCTTTGAGTTCGGCAGTGATATAGCGCTCGGCACTGGTTAAAGTCTGTTTTCTGATATAGTATTCCGGCACCATTTCTTTATAGAGGTTCGTGACCTCAATATAGTAGCCGTAAACTTTGTTGTAGTTAATTTTTAACGATTTAATGCCGGTTTTCTCTTTTTCTTCCGCCTCTAAACGGCTTAAAAAAGATTTGGCATTTTTCATCATATCCTGCAAAGAATCCAGTTCCGCATTAAAGCCGGGGCGTATCATCCCGCCCTCACGGATGGTTGCGGGCGGCTCATCCACAATCGCGGAAGATATGAGCCGATATACATCTCCGAGTTCATCCGTATTTTGCGCACATTTTTGCAGCAGTTCACTGTGTGCGCCGGTAAGCAACGCTTTTACTTTCGGCAAATTTTCGATTGCCTGTTGCAAAGCGCGGAGTTCTTTTGCGGAAGCGGTTTTATACACAATTTTGGTGATAATGCGCTCAATATCCAACACACCCGTAAAACACGCGCGCAGTTCGGTGCGCATTTCAATGTTGCCGTAAAGTTCTTCTACCGCATTGAGGCGGCGATTGATTTCGACCGACTTAATGAGCGGTTTTTCGAGCCAGGTGCGCAACATACGCTTGCCCATGGCGGTTTTGCTCTTATCGAGCACCCACAACAAGCTGCCGCGGCTGTCCTTGCCGCGCATGGTTTCGGTCAGTTCGAGGTTGCGCACGGTGCCCGCATCCAAACGCATAAACTGTGCGGAAGAATACACATCTAATTTAGAAATACCGGCAAGGTCGGTTTTTTGGGTTTGCTCTAAATATTCGAGCGTTTTGCCCACTGCCTTAACCGCTAACATCTTATCGCCGAGCCCTAATTCATCCAAATGCTTTTTGTGAAAATGGGAGAGCACCTTTTTGCTGAGTGCATCTGCCGCATATGTTTCGGTTTCAAAGGTATCGACAATGCAGTCCATCCGCTCGGCAATAAACACTTTCAGTTTTTTAAACGAGAGACATTTCGGGTTGAGTAAAATTTCTTTCGGGCGGTATTTGGACAGTTCGTTCACGGTTTCATTCTCGGCGTTTTTGGCGTATTCGCTCGCAAGCATCACACCGGTAGACACATCACAAAAACAAACGCCGATTTTTTTTGCTTCGGCAAATATGGAGCAAAGATAGTTGTTTTCGCCTTCGCGCAGTACCGCACCGTCAAACGTGGTGCCGGGGGTGACCACGCGAATGACTTCACGCTTCACAATGCCCTTCGCGCTCGCCGGGTCTTCTGCCTGCTCGCACACGGCAACCTTGTAGCCCCTTGAAACGAGGCGGGCAATATAGTTATCTGCCGCGTGAAAGGGCACGCCGCACATTGGCGCACGCTCCGCCTGCCCGCAGTCTTTGCCGGTTAAAACCAGTTCCAATTCTTTTGAAACGAGTTTGGCATCATCAAAAAACATCTCATAAAAATCGCCCACGCGAAACATAAGAATGGTATCTTGATAATCGGCTTTGATTTCAAAATATTGACGCATCATCGGTGATAAATCAGCCAACTTTTCTTCCTCCCATAATGTAATGATAAGCCCCTGCAAGGGTTACGGTTTTTGTTGTCAATACCCTTAACAAATTTTCAATGTCACTAATGCAGAGGCTCCGCCTCTGCATTAGTGACAGCCGCCGCAGGTGGAACAATCGTGGGTGCAGTTTTGTGCATCCGGGTCGCAGGTCATCGGGTCTTCGCCGTTTAAACTCATGGCAATAATGCCGTTGACGGTGTTGACAACTGCCTCGAGTTCGGATTGCGCCGCTTGGTAAGCGACCATGTTTTCATTTGCCATAATCTTTTGGTAAGCGGCAACATACTGCTCATTATACGCTTGCATTTTGGCTTCATCTTTCTCTTCTTTTTCAGCCTCTTGTTGTGCTTTGAGCATAATCATATTAAATTCGCCAATGAGGTTTTGCAGTTCTTCATCCTCATCGTTCACTTTTCTTGCCTGCATTAGTTTTTCATAACGCGCATCCGCTTGCAGCGCCGCGCCAAGTTCTCTTGCTAATTTGATTACATCTGCCATTGTTATATCTCCTTAAAATTATTTATGTGTTTTACAAATAGGAATTTGTCGAGGTCTTACGACCTCGAAGAGAAGAGAGAAAAGAGAAGAGAGAAGAGTGGTGGGCGGGACACCCGCACCCGATTTAAATTACAATCCCTCCGTCACTTCGTGCCACCTCCCTTTGCACAAGGGAGGCTTAAAAACGTTATATTTACAAGGTTTTTTTCAGTTCTAAATCTTTGTAGATTTTTTGCACTTTTTTTCTGTTAGAGCGAAGCGGAACGGGCGCGGGTGTTCCCGCCCACTCGCTGACTGCTGACCGCTGACTGCTGACAAATAGGAATTAGCAGAGCAAATTCCTATTTGTCTAGTACGCCTTTAACTATCCAAGTCAA